>JAENWJ010000018.1 GCA_016649995.1 Peptostreptococcaceae bacterium | reverse complement strand
TCGGCAGCGTCAGATGTGTATAAGAGACAGGAATGGCTCTAATAGTTATTTCTATTTTACAATGCAATGCAAATTTAAAAATGAGGGAGGCGAAGACAATGACTCTCTCTAAACGCGAACAAATCCTTCTTGCGATTCTGATTGTTTCAGTTGTATTTTTCCTCTTTTACAGATTTATTTACGTACCCAAGGTAATTGAAATAGAAACAATAGATGCTGAAATAGCTGAAAGCGAAAATCTTCATACACTGCTGGGAAAAAACTTAAACAGCAAAATCGAACTCGAAGATTCAATCAAAAGTATGAAGATCAAAGTAAGGGAGATGGATCGTCTTCTTCCAGAACGAGTCTATCAGGAAGAAGTCATTCTTTATCTCGAAAATTTGATTGATGCCCATGACATTAAATTAGCGGGTATAGACTTTTCAACAGAAACGCTCGGAATTACATCGCTGGAAAATGCAAATTCCAAGGATTCCGTGGAAATGCTTCTATTTAACTATGAACAAGAGAAAGAATCGAAAAGTCTTGAAGAACTTAAAAATATAGGCAAGGAAAATATCGAAGAAAACGCTGATACAAAAGAACCGGAAGTCAAACAATTTGAAGTTGCAATAAACTTTGCCGGCAATTATTCGGACATCAAAGCTTTTATGGACAAGATAGAAAGCAACCATCGTCTAATAGGAATCCATTCACTGAGCATGAATTATGATACAGAGACAGAGAACATCTATGGAAACATGATTCTCAGCTTCCCCTTCTACGAGGATGGAACATTCAATGAATTGCTTTGGGAAATCGAAAGCAATTACGGCAAGACAGATTTGTTCGGCGATATCAATTTACAAGCTCCGGTGTACGGATACACCCCCGACATGACCGAATTCAATAGGTCCGATTTTTACATTTTCCTTGATCCTGTCAAAAATATTTTGCCGACGGTGACTTTGGGTAAAACTCCATATAACTACACAGCAATTTATAGCGATTCAAATAGTACGGAAACAATAAAATTATTTCTAAAAAAGGATGATTCGGGTTATTTATACAGTTATGAAAACAGTTACTCAAAATACCCTACTGAAAATGGAGCTTTCGAAGTTTTCGAACCTGAAGGTGCAAACATTGTGCTGAATGTATATGCAAGATCTGATAATGATTTAAAAGATATGCCAGGAACCAAGCTTTTGATTGAAAATGAAACAGAACTGCCGGTATTTATCCATGTGATTGGCGATGATTCTAATAATCCGAGTTTTAAGTATGAAGTAGTTTCAGGCGACGTGCATGAGATAAATATCTCCTAATAATTATTAAAAACTGCATATCTTTCTAAAGAGAAAGGAAGGTGCAATCATAAAAAACGAAAAAGGCATTACACTTATTGAACTTTTAGTCAGCCTTGTTGTGCTGTCTATCTTGCTAGTGTCTTTCTATGGCATTTTCACAAATGCGGCCAAACTTGACATACGATCAAAAAACGAGATGACCGCCAACTACCTTGCTCAGCAGATAGTTGCAGAAGTAAAAAACGACCCTGATGCCGATTGGACCGAATACGAGAATTATTCCTTGTGTATTGACAAACATTGTTTTCAATTGTACAATTAATGTGTGTATCCAATTATAAGAATATAATTTTTTGATGTATCAATATATCAGAAGGATTTTACAACAATCCATTGGAGGTGAAATAATGAAAAATGAAAAAGGCTTTACCCTTATAGAACTTACTATAAGTATTGCTGTATTAGCAATACTTATAGTGCCGTTTTTTGGAATTTTTACCAACGCAGCCAAGCTCGATTCGCGGTCAAAAAATGACATGACTGCCAACTATCTTGCGCAGAAACTTATAGCGGAGGAAAGAAAAAATCCATGGGGACGTATTTCGGATGAAAATTGGGTCTATGACGATGACAGTATATTTACCACAAGCAGTCTTGATGAAGAGGGCGAAAAGTATGCCGCTTATTCCGCCAATATTACCTATAAAGGTTTAAACCTTTTAGTGGATGAAAGCAATTTAGCGGATGGAAGCAACGAAGTTGCCGGAAACCAAGATGAAGGCGTATTTGATTATACTTTTACAATAAATGGAAACGATGATATGTATAGTAGTGGTCATGGTACGGGTGGAGATAATGGTAATCACCCTTACGATTTGGACATCGCTATTAATGACATTAACGATGAAGAAATCTTCTCAGATACTGTTACAGTGAATTTCAACGAAAACCCTACTATGTATAAAGAGTTTCGCAATGGATTTGACATTTCTTTCGGATCTTCTTACAATACTTCTGCAATAGTTTTCTCACCAAAAGATGAGAGAGGTCCCAGAGATTATGGTACGGAAATTTCAACTCTGGGAATTTCTTTATCTGCTAATATAAAACAAACAGTCAAATTTGTATTCAATACGGATTTTCCAAAGGCAAATGGAAATTGGGATAAAATTAATGTAGGTTTATTGAAACCTTGGCAAAACAAGAAAGTGTATTACTTTGTAGATGCTACTACTAAACCGGATAACTTCACTATTACTTCAGAGCATGACGATATCATTTTACTACTATCTGAAGACGATCCCAATTTTCCATCTGAAGGTGCTGAAGGTGGAAATTCTGGCAATGTTTCAGAAATTACAAAAAAATTGTATAGTGTTACTGTAGAAATAACAGGTTACGACCCGATCAGCAAAACAAATAAGGTTCTTAAGACACTTGTAACCACAATTAAACCCAATTAAATAAGAGCAGGTGAGGCAGTGAAATTTTATAATTCGACGAATAATAGAGGCTCTGCTCTTGTTTTCATGATTTTAATTTTATTCATATTGAGTGTTTTAGGATCTGTTTTGGTATCTATAACCATGACCAATTTTAAGATTTCAAAGCATAGCAATGATTACGAAACAACCTACTCTTTGGCAGAAGGCATGGCCGAAGAGCTTATCCTCACAGCTGATGGCATTCTTTTTTACGCGGCATCCGCCACCCAAAAAAGCATAAATGGTGATTCCTCTAGCTATATAATAAGTACGAAAGATAAAGGAGAGACCACTTATTCATTGAAAGAAGGCTTAGAGGGGGATATCTATTATGACTTCCTCGGTTATGTAAGATACGGCACGGAAGATGACGAAGAAGATGACGCCTTCGTCGGTTTGTACGAAATTGATGCTTATGACTTGGACTTTGTTTCGGATTCGGATTTCAGCGGAAACAGTGATTATGAGTTTGAAATTGAAGAAATTTCCGTTGTTCCAAATAAAGTGCTTACAGAGCGTGACTCTTTCAAAGTGACAATTCTTGTTGAAGCGACTTACCTTTCATTGAAGCGTAGCATCCAGCTTATTTCCGTTGTACAGTTTTCATGTAATCCTACCTTGATGAATGACAACATTACAATTGCAACGGATATCAATGCCACAATGGACTATGAAAATGTTTCATGGCAGGAAACAAATATCAACGAATAAATGTAAAAGCCGGTTCGCCGGCTTTTTATTTGCAGCAAAACCGGTACTGCATACATTCAAACACAATATAATTTGAGGAGAAATTTTATGACACATAGAATTGCTACCCTAAAAAGCGGTCTTAAGCTTGACTTCGGCGAAGGACTTCTGCTTTTTAAGCCTGTAAACTTCAGATACTACGCATCATTTACCGGCACTTCGGGATTCATATATTCGGACGCATCAGGTGATTTCTTTCTCACCGACTCAAGGTATGTCGAGCAAGCCAAGAAGCAGTGCATGGGATTCGAAATAGTTGAATTATCCAAGGACTTTACAATCTACAATTTTCTTGAGGCCAAGGGCCTAAACAGGCTATATGTCGAAGAAAATTACATTACTATGGCATTACATGGCAAACTGAGAAAAAGCCTCGAAAATACCCCTATAATCGGTATGGATGCCTTTATATCCAATCAAAGAATCATAAAGGAAACATCCGAGATTGAAAAAATATCAAGGGCGGCCAAGATTGCCGATGAAGCCTTCTCCCATATTATCGGATTTATAAAACCCGGAATGACGGAAAAAGAGATTGCGTTCGAGCTTGAATTTTTTATGCGGAGAAGCGGAGCCGAAGGACTTTCATTTGAAACAATAGTTGCAAGCGGTGTACGTTCTTCGATGCCGCATGGCGCTCCCACAGATAAGAGGGTTGAAGAGGGAGAATTCATAACGATGGATTTCGGGTGCATGGTTGAAGGATACTGCTCGGACATGACGAGAACTGTTCATTTGGGGCCCGCAAGTGAGGAAGAAAGGAATGTATACCAGGTTGTGCTTAAAGCCCAGAATGAGGCCATGAAGTCCATTATGGAAGGCATGACTTGCGTTTCTGTTGACAAGATAGCCAGAGATATTATAATGGAGAATGGATATGGGGACTATTTCGGCCATGGACTCGGGCACGGAGTGGGTCTCGAAATACACGAAGAACCATTTCTTTCGCCTTTGGGCGACAAAATGCTGAGAGCAGGAATGGTTGTAACGGATGAGCCCGGCATATACATACCGGGAAAGTTTGGAGTCCGAATAGAGGACCTTGTTGTAGTAAGGGAGAACGGGTGCGATGTGCTTTCTAATTCTCGAAAAGAACTAATTGAAATATGAAATTTGGGCAATTTATAGTATAATGGTTCTAGTAAATACAACATGGAGGTATAGTAATGGTTTCAGCAGGTGATTTTAGAAAAGGTGTTACTTTCGAAATTGACGGAGAGCCCTTCGTCGTAATAGATTTCCAACATGTAAAACCGGGCAAGGGGGCTGCATTTGTAAGAACCAAATATAAAAGCCTTAAATCCGGAGCCACAAGGGAACAGGCCTTTAATCCTAGTGAAAAATTTCCAAAGGCGCATATAGAAACAAAGGAAATGCAATACCTTTACAGCGATGCGGATTTGTATTATTTTATGGATAATGAAACATATGAACAAATGCCACTTGAGGCTGACCTCGTAGAAAACGCAATTAAATACCTCAAAGAAACCGACAATGCAACGCTTAGGTTTTATAAGGGCAGTTGCTTCCAGGTGGATGCGCCGACTTTCGTAGAGCTTGAGGTTACGGAAACCGAACCCGGAATCAAGGGCGATACGGCATCAAATGTAACAAAGAGGGCTGTCGTTGAAACAGGAGCTGAAATACTGGTACCGCTTTTTATTAATGAAGGCGATTCAGTGAGAATAGATACAAGAACAGGCGATTATCTTTCCCGGGTATAATCCCGGCTATGAATACAAAAGGAGGGCGACATGAACAATATTAATGAAAAGGTTTCTTATCTAAAGGGTCTCATGGAAGGTATGGCTATCGATACCACAACCAACGAAGGAAAATTATTTGAAAAAATCATTGAAACACTTGGAGATCTTGCACATGAAGTAGAATACATTAATGAAGATCTCGATGACATGGAAGAATACCTTGATGCAATGGATGATGATTTGACAGACTTGGAAGACGATGTTTACGACTTAGAGGATGAAGACGACGACGACGAAGATGACGACGATGACGAATTCTATGAAGTGGAATGTCCTGCTTGCGATGAGGTTTTCTACTTGGACGAATCGGACCTTGTTTTTGATGAAGAAGGTCTTATCAAAGTCAGTTGCCCAAGCTGCGGAGAAGTAATCATCATAAACGAAGAGATGGATTGCTTTACTGAGGACGATGAAGATGAAGTAGAGGAAACTGAAGTTTAAACTGTTTGGAGGCAAATACATGGAAGATAAACGTCAACTTGACAAGTTGGAATATGGTGAAGTAAACATTTCAAATGAAGTAATAGGCATTATTGCAGGGCTTGCAGCTAAGGAAGTAAGCGGTGTTGTAGGAATGAATAGCAGCATAGGAGTTGAAATATCGGAAATTTTTGGTAAAAAGATTTACAACAAAGGCGTTAAGATTGAAATAGATAACGATAATGCCATTACTGTAAACCTTAATTTGGTCATTGACTATGGTATTGTTATTTCTGAAATTTGTTCAAAGATACAACAAAATGTAAAAAAATCTATTGAAACCATGACCGAGATGGAAGTATTAGCCATAAACATCAACATACAGGGAATAAAACAAGATGTGGAGTAATTATTTATTGCAACGTAACATATGATTGACATTTGTCTAAGAACTAACCTTGGTTAGTTCTTATTCATTAAATCAGGGAGGAACTATGAATAGAAAGCAGGAGAGGGAAGCTTTGTTAAAGATTCTCTTTGAAAGGGATTTAAATAGCGATTCGAATGCAATTGAGCAATACGCAGGAAACGATTTCATTGAAGGTCTCTTTAAAGATGTATTTGCAAATATTGAAAGAATAGATTCAATAATCACTAGGCACCTTAAAGACTGGTCAATCGAAAGGCTTCCTGCAATCGACAGGTCGATTTTAAGGATTGCTTTGGCTGAAATTCTATACCGAGAAGAAATACCCTTGTCGGTTTCCATAAACGAGGCGGTGGAGTTGGCCAAGAAATTTAGCGATGATAAGTCTGCGAAATTCATAAATGGTCTTTTGGGGAATCTGCAAGATGAAATCCTATAGTCTCGGAATTGATACGAGTTGCTATACAACATCATTGGCAATTGTTGATGCTCATGGTGAAGTGCTTGTTGATGAAAGAATTCCGCTTAATGTTGGGGATGGGCAGAAGGGCTTGCGGCAATCCGAGGCCTTTTATCAGCATGTATTGAATCTTCCCGGGCTTTTTGAAAAAGTTGCGACTTATGCAGATGGGGTAGCATGCATTTCTGTAAGCGAAAAGCCCAGGAATAATTGCGATTCATATATGCCCGTTTTTAATGCCGGCACAGCCTTTGCTAGGGCGGTGTCAAATTTGCTTGCATTGCCAATTCATTATTGTTCACATCAGGAAGGACATATTTATTCAGTAATGAAGGAATCGGGTATAAATGCCGACCTTCCTTTTGTTGCCGTCCATCTTTCGGGAGGAACGGCTGAAATAATGAATATTTCAGTAAATGGAAATAGAGTTGAATCAACAATAATCGGAGGTTCTCTGGACATAACTGCCGGCCAGCTAATTGACAGAGTGGGCGTAATGCTGGGTTACGCTTTCCCTGCAGGGAAGGCGCTTGACGGCCTTGTTTGTGAAAGCAAGGATAAATCAGCATACCGCACATCGGTAAAAAACGGCTATTTCAACCTTTCCGGAATAGAGAACATGTCTGAAAAGGATTTTGCGGACGGGGTCGAACCCGTTGAAATAATTGTTAAAACCTTCAACTGCATAGCAAACACTCTTTTGGAAGCATTTGCCCAGCTTGATATTGCAAATAGAGTCATCCTAATGACAGGAGGCGTTTCTGCTAGCCGCTTTCTAAAAAAAGCATTGTCGCGCGAGCTTAAATCAATCCGATTCGGACCCTCCGGCCTTTGCACAGACAATGCGGTGGGCCTTGCTCGAATGGGAATAGGATTGTCAGGAGTCAAGTAAAATGAAAATGAAAACACTTAGTGTATCGGAAGTTAATCACTATATGAAACGCTTGCTTCAGGCTGATCCCTTGCTTAACCACCTCTCGGTCAAAGGCGAAATTTCAAACTATAAGGCAAATCCGGCAGGATATGCTTTTTTTACTCTTAAGGATGCTGAAAGCAAAATAAGCTGTGTGATTTTTTCCAATAGAATGAACGGCCTTGCTTTTATTCCGGAAAACGGAATGGCGGTTACGGTAAAGGGCAATATCTCTCTTTATGAAAAATCCGGGGTTTATCAGATTTATGTAAATGAAATGGAGCCATCAGGCACGGGAGATTTGTTTAGAAAATTTGAAGAACTTAAAATCAAATTGGGGAAGAAGGGGTATTTTAGTCAGCAGCAAAAGAAAGAGCTGCCCTTTTTTCCGAAAAAAATTGCAATTGTAACTTCTTCGAGCGGCGCTGCACTCAGGGATGTTTTAAACGTGGCAAAAAGGCGCAATAAAACAACAATGTTATACATATATCCATCATTGGTTCAAGGCATTCATGCCGCAGAAAATTTGGCTGAAAATATACGCCTCGCAAATTGCTCATCTAACGGATATGATTTAATAATACTTACTAGAGGCGGAGGATCCATTGAGGAATTATGGGCCTTCAATGAAGAGGTTTTGTGTGAGGCAATTCACATTTCCGACATACCTGTAGTCTCTGCAGTTGGGCACGAAACTGATTTTACAATTTCCGATTTCACATCGGATTTTCGCGCCCCCACGCCATCGGCGGCTGCCGAACTCTGTCTTCCTGACACCGCAAAGCTCACTGAATCCATTGAATCGCTATATGCATACTTGGAAAGAAACATTTTGCGCAAGTTCGAGTACCTGCAAAATGAATTGCTTGCAAGCTCGCCAAAGGGACTGGCAAAAAAACTTTCTTGGCGATTTGAAAACGAAAGAAAAGATTTGCAATATCTTAATGCAGCCATGTATACATCCATGGAACATGCTTTGTCGAAAAGACAAGAAGAGGCGCGCGGCATACTGGAAGCTCTAAATAGGGCCAATCCGGATTCAATCCTTCGGAAGGGTTATGCAATCGTGTATAATGAATCTGAGAAGGTTGTTTCAAGCGTAGAAGATGTGAATTTGAATGAATGCGTTACTGTAGTTGTTAAAAATGGTAAAATAAAGAGCAGGATTACCTCTCTCAAGAAGGAGATGCGATAATATGACCAAAAAAAAGTTGTCTTTTGAAGACCACATGTCCGGGCTAAAGGATTCATTGGAAAAACTGGACCACAACGAGTTGTCTCTCGAGGAGGCCCTAAAGGTCTACGAGAAAGGCATTGAATCCTACAAGAATTGCAACGATGCTTTAAGCGCGGCCCGAACAAAGGTGCAAATACTGGTTGAATCGGCTGAAAAAGAGACCTTTGCTGATTTTGAAGAAGGGAATTTGAGCGATGACATTTGAGCAAAACATGGATTGTTATAAAAAGAAGATTGAAAAAGCGCTTGGTCATATAGATTCCTTGAATCAATCTACAAATGAGTATCAACAAGCCTTGGTTGATTCAATGGATTACAGCCTTAAGGCCGGAGGCAAGCGCCTTCGTCCAATGCTGCTTCTTGAGGCTAACAGGGTACTAGGCGGAATTCAATCGAAAGCAATGCCGTTTGCCTGCGCTTTGGAGCTTATACACACATACTCGCTTATTCATGACGATTTGCCGGCTATGGACGATGACGATTTGCGTAGAGGAAAGCCTACGAACCACAAGGTGTTCGGAGAGGCACTGGCAATATTGGCCGGAGACGCACTGCTTAATCTGGCCTATGAAACAATGCTTGAATCCATAGAAGATAAAGAGGGTTTGAAAGCCTCGAGAATACTCGCCAAAGCTGCAGGTTCTAGGGGAATGGTCGGGGGGCAGAGCGTTGATGTTTTGACGGAGGGTCTTTCAATTGAAAAGGATATACTTGAATATATACACATAAACAAAACCTCAAGATTGATTCAGGCCGCTCTCGAAATGGGCGCAACAATCGCAGGAGGAACGAAAGAAGAGATGGAAATTTTTGGGCGTTTTGGATTTAATTTGGGAATGGCGTTCCAAATAAAGGACGACCTTTTGGATATTGAAGGCGATGAAATCTTGTTTGGCAAACCAATAGGCAGCGATTTGGCAAGCGGGAAAAATACATATCCAAGCATCGTCGGCATCGACGCCGCAAAGGCATCTTTGCAAAGCCATACAGACTATGCAATTTCTGAATTGGAAAAAATAGATGGCGACATACATTTTCTTAAAGAGCTTGCCGGCTATTTATTGTCAAGAAACGCTTAGCGACGCAGAAAGGGGATGATATCTTGTCATATATGAGAGAGCTATTTAGCAATCCATATTTCAATTCTTCTTTTTGGGCATGGTTCATCGCCCAGGCTTTAAAGGTGATTCTCACGCTTGTAAAAGAAAGAAAACTTGATTTGTATCGTTTTGTGGGTTCCGGCGGAATGCCGAGCTCCCACTCGGCTATGGTAATGGGTCTATCTACTGCCATAGGTTTAAAGACAGGTTGGGATTCACTCGAATATGCCGTAGTATTAATATTTTCGCTAATAATAATGTATGATGCAGCCGGGGTCAGAAGGGCCGTTGGAAAACAGGCCATGATTTTGAATCAAATGATCAAAGACAAACAGCAAAACAAACAAATCGAAGAACGACAGCTAAAGGAATTGGTGGGACATACACCGATTGAAGTATTTGCAGGCGCTATTTTAGGCATAGCAATAGCCAATCTGTTAATATAAAATAATGTGGCGCAGTATCCTAGTCAATTTTTTCATTTTTGAAGGCGGGGCTAAAAATCCGTCGAAGGGCACATCGATGAAGTTCCTAATAATTGCTTCTGACGCCCAGTTGGGGGCATTTGTCGGGAATAAGAAGTAGGGGGCAATCCGCAATGGCATGTGGGCTCTACCCTCTCTTCATGGAGAATCGGATGCAATCCGATATAAACCTGCACGAAATAACAACTGCAGAGTAGCCTGCCTTGAGTGGAAACGGTAGATGTCGGGCTCAACGGAGTAATGCCGTGGATCCAGGCTCTCTTCGTCCTGCCGGCCGAAACCCTTTTTGCAAAAGAGGCTAAAGAATGATTTGGTTGTTGAGGAAAACTCCTAGGCTGTTCCCGTAAAGGGAAATGCATCGGGGATTAAAGTGCGGTCTTAATGGCGATCCAGTTTCATGCGTGGTGACATCATGGGTAAGGATTTAAAGGGAAACCGCTGATTCGGCGACGATTCAGCATCCTAACGGGAAACCCTACTGGACCTAAGCCGTAAAGTTTACTCTATGCGTTGCCACAATAATTTAATTTAAAAGGAAAAAATACAAATGAAAAAAAGCCTCAACCGTTACAAATACAGATGGATAATACATGTTACTATAATAACCTTTGTTTTTTCATTTTTGCTTAACTCTGTTTCAAAAACCCTGCTTGACAACATAGGTATTGTTTTTGGATTCCTTTTGCTGCTAATCATCGTTTTCATAGGAATTATATTTGATATAATTGGAATTGCAGTCGCAACGGCGGACAGAAAACCTTTCAATTCAATGGCGTCGAGAAAAATTAATGGCGCTCGCGAAGCATTGGAACTTATAAACCACGCCGGACCGGTTTCAAATTTTTGCAATGATGTTGTGGGAGACATAGCCGGAATAGTAAGCGGATCGACAATAACGGTATTAATTTTGAGAATAGGTTCTATAACCACGTTTTTCAATGCATCAATTCTAGGTGTCACGCTAATTTCTCTTACCGCTTCATTGACCGTTGGAGGCAAGGCATTTGGAAAGGAAATGGCAATCTATCAATCAAAGGAAATTGTATTGAAGGTTGGTCGCATAATCCACTTTTTCAACAACAAAATAACATTTAATAGAAAGTGATATATATGAAACTATTGGATAAGATAGATAGTCCCAAAGATATGAAAAAACTTGATATTAATCAATTAAAGCAGCTGTCTCTCGAGATACGTAAATTTCTTCTCGAATCCATTTCCGAAACCGGAGGACATTTGGCTTCAAATCTGGGAATTGTGGAGATTACAATGGCTCTTCACTATGTATTCGACAGTCCGCGTGACAAAATCATCTGGGATGTTGGACATCAGTCCTATGTGCATAAATTGCTCACGGGACGCAGGGATGGGTTCAAAAGCCTCAGAAAGTTCGGAGGAATGAGCGGTTTTCCAAAGAGACTAGAAAGTGAGCATGACCCCTTTGAAACGGGTCACAGCAGTACTTCGCTTTCAGCCGCAATGGGTTTTGCCGCATCAAGGGATTTAAGCGGCGGCGATAATCAAATCATAGCCATAATAGGAGACGGGTCTCTGACTGCAGGAATGGCCTACGAAGCGTTGAATCATATAGGCCATGAGCAAAAGAAAATGATCGTTATCCTAAATGACAACAACATGGCAATTTCAAAAAATACCGGGGCTTTGTCAAGGCATTTAAACAAGATAAGAACTGCTCCGCGATATACGAGAACAAAGGCCGGAATAAAAAACACAATCAATAAAATTCCTTTGGTGGGAGAAGCCATTACTCAAACGCTTGACAAGACAAAGGACATTATCAGGTATATGCTTGTGCCGGGCATCATTTTTGAAGAAATGGGGTTGAAATACATCGGACCGATTGACGGTCACAATCTCGAGGATCTTATAGATGTTTTAAAGCGTGTAAAGAATTTTGAAAAGCCGGTGCTTTTGCATGTGGTTACAAAGAAAGGCAAGGGATATGGATTTGCTGAAAATCATCCCGAGAAATTTCACGGGATAGGTCCATTCAACATAAATACCGGAATATCAAAGAAAGAATCCAATGGTTCTTCTTATTCAAAGGTTTTTTCTTCAACCCTTACAGAATTGGCAGATAAGAATAAATCAATAGTGGCCATTACAGCAGCGATGCCGGATGGCACTGGTCTTTCCATTTTCGAAAAGAAACACCCTGACCGCTTTTTTGATGTTGGAATAGCAGAACAGCACGCAGTAACCTTTGCTGCGGGTCTTGCTTCAAGCGGGAAACGACCATTTGTCGCAATGTATTCTTCCTTCCTTCAAAGGGCATATGATCAAATAATTCATGATGTTTGCCTTCAGAATCTTCCGGTGACATTTTGTATAGACAGGGCAGGCCTTGTAGGAGGGGATGGAGAAACACATCATGGCGCATTTGACTTGTCTTTTCTGTTGCCTATTCCAAATATTACGATACTGTCCCCAAAGGATGGATACGAATTGAAGAGAATGCTTTCTTATACGCTTGAGTTGGATGGACCTGTTGCAATACGTTATCCGCGCGGTAAGAGCTGCGAAATCAACTCTGATAAAACAAGAATTTCGGAGCCTGAGATTATACGAAAGGGTTGCGATTGCATTATTATAGCTGAAGGGTCGGCTGTGAATTCGGCTATTTCATGCGCACTAATACTTGAAAAAAGAGGTTTAAGTTGCGGTATTTTGAATTTGCGTCAAATAAAACCGATAGATGAAAAGTCTCTGTTATTGGCTACCGCTGGCTATAGCCATATAGTTACCCTGGAAAATGGAGCCGTTAATTCCGGTATGGGAGTTCAAATAGATTCCATAATGAAAAACATGGACTCTATTAAACTATTGAACAAAGGATATCCGGATAAATTTATAACACATGGCGAAACAAACGACCTCATTCGGAGCATTTCTTTGGATATTGAATCTCTTGCCAATGAAATCGAATGTTTTTTGAAGGTGTGATGATATGAAAATCAGGATGGATATTCTTTTAGTTGAAGAGGGGTTTTTTGATTCAAGAGAAAAGGCCAAAAGAGCAATAATGGCGGGAATGGTCTATATAAATGGACAAAAGGCCTATAAAGCCGGAACAAAGATTGATATTGAGGGTTCAAAGATTGAAGTGAGGGGAAAACGGATCAAATATGTTGGAAGAGGCGGATTGAAGCTTGAAAAAGCCATAAACTTCTTTAATTTGAATTTGGAAGGAAAAACAGCCATGGACATTGGTGCTTCGACGGGTGGATTTACTGATTGCATGTTGCAAAACGGAGTCAGAAAGGTTTACGCGGTAGATGTAGGATACGGTCAGCTGGATTACAAACTCAGACAGGATTCGCGGGTATCCGTCATGGAACGCACAAACATACGATATTTAAAACATGAAGAGATAGACTCTGAAATTGATTTCATTTCAATAGATGTTTCTTTCATATCTCTGAGACTTGTGTTGCCTGTTGCATATGAAATGCTCAAAGAAGACGGCGAGATTGTTTTTCTGTTGAAACCGCAATTTGAAGCAGGCCGTGAAAAAGTGGGAAGGAACGGCGTTATACGCGACGGGGCAGTACATAGTGAGGTTATTATCGATATGCTGCGCCATATTGAAAGATACCCTTTGTTTTTCAAGGGCATAACTTATTCTCCCATAAAAGGAGCTAAGGGCAATATAGAGTTTCTGATTCATTGCACCAAGTCCGGAGAAGAAGAAGCTGAAAAATGCGATTACGCTTTATTAGCAGCTGAATTGTTGCAAACCATAAATTTTGAGGAGGCAAATTCATGAAGTACTCAAGACATATTAAAATTCTTGAAATAATCAAAGAGCATGAAATTGAAACCCAGGAGGATTTGGCCGAATGGCTTAAAGAAAGCGGTTTCAATATAACACAGGCAACAGTATCTAGAGATATAAAGGAATTAAGGCTAATAAAGGTTCTTACAAAAAATAAGAGATATAAATATGCTTCAATGCAACAGCAGGAGCATATGCTTTCAGACCGATTGATAAACCTTTTTAAGGAATCCGTTGTTTCAATAGAACATTCGGGAAATATCATTGTACTTAAAACTATTACTGGAGCTGCCAATGCTGCGGCTTCGGCCATTGATGCAATCAATTCTACGGATATTGTAGGTTCGATTGCAGGAGACGATACCATTTTCCTTCTGGTAAGAGAAAACTCGAATCTTTTAGAAGTGATAGAATCATTTAGAAAAATGATGACATAAATGAGTGGGTGGTTACATGCTTATCGAATTGCATATAAAGAATTTTATCCTTATCGATGAATTGCGAATAGGGTTCAAAAAAGGTTTGAATGTGATTACCGGCGAAACAGGTGCAGGAAAATCCATACTAATAAAAGCAATAGACATTGCTATTGGTGGAAAGGCAGGGAAAGCCCTATTGCGTCCGGGATCAACAAAAGCTGAAATTGAAATTGCATTTCATTTGTCGGATGAAGAAACAATTAGGAATATTCAAAACCAATATGATTTGAGTTTTGAAGATGAACCCGTAATAGTATTCAAGCGCGAGATACTAGAAAACGGAAGGACTGTAAGCAGGCTGAATGGCAATATTACAAGCCTTGAGGCAATTCGAAAGATTTCCGGAAGATTGATTGATATTCATGGACAGCATGAGCACCAGTCATTGCTTAAGAAGGAAAACTATCTTGGATTATTGGACCGTTCAATTTCAACTGATCACAATGCAAAGATCCGTATGCTTTCATCTATTTGCAGCGAAATCCAATCATTGGAGCGTTTAATAAAAAAGCATAGGGAAACTTCTCAAAAAAACGAACGTGAAATTGACTTCTATCGCTATCAATTGAAAGAAATTAACGAAATTGACTTATTAATAGGCGAGGACAACGATTTATCGAGAGAATATGATTTCATAAAAAATGGAGAAGCCATACTCAGAAATTGTATAGAGGCGCTTAGGTTTATATCTCCCGATTTTGATGACGAAGCCAATGCTACGGATCTTATGGACAAGGCAATATCTTCAATTTCCAATATGCAATCTTTTTCAGAAGAATTAGGTGAAATTTATTCCAAGATGCATGAAGCACACTACTTGCTTGAGGATATAACCACTAATCTGAGACATTTTTCGGATAATTTTTCTTATGACAGTAATCGACTTGAGTATGTAGAAGCAAGAATCGATGCTATCAATAGCATGAAAATGAAATATGGCAATACTATAGATGAAATTTTGCTTTACAGAGACAACATAGAAAAAAGATTGAATGAACATATACATTCGGACGAACAGATTGAAGTCCATGAAAATCTTTATAAAATCAAATTAGAAGAATACAACCGACTTGCTTCGGAAATAAGCATCAAAAGGCATTTGGCTTCAAAACCTTTGAGCGGAAAGGTGTTATCTGAACTCAAGGAATTGAATCTTGAAAAAGCCGAATTCGATATTTCTCTTAATACAGATAAAACCCGCATATCGGCAGCGGGGTATGAAGATGTCGATTTCCTAATATCCACAAATCCGGGACAAAAAGCCAAAAGTCTTTCTAAAATCGCTTCTGGTGGGGAGATTTCGCGGATTATGCTTGCAATAAAGGTGATTATGTCAACAATGGATACCATCGATACAATCATTTTTGACGAGATTGACACTGGAGTAAGCGGAAAGACAGCTAAAAAGGTTGCGGAAAAATTGTACAAAACCTCGATGAGTACACAGGTAATATGTATAACTCATCTTCCGCAAATTGCAGTTATGGGCGATTACCATGTGCTTATAGAAAAATCAGCATCTATAAATTCCACCACTACACACGTAAAAGCTTTGGAAAGAACTGAAAAAGTAAACGAAATATCGCGGTTGCTCGATGGCAATAATGACTCTGAAATTTCGACAGACCACGCTAAAAAATTAATTTCTTCCATTGAAGAAGAAAAAGTTTTAGCATCCTGTGATGAGAACAAGGGGGATAGGTGAGGTGAAGTGTATGAATGTAGAAAAAACAATAAAATCCGACAAGCTTTATCAGGGGAAAATAATAAATCTGCGGATTGATACCGTAGAATTGCCAAATCAAAAGTACTCTAAACGCGAAATTATTGAGCATTGCGGAGGCGTGGCGGTTATAGCTGTTCATGATGGTAAAATCATATTGGTAAAGCAATATCGAAAAGCTGTCGAAAAATCTCTCTATGAGCTTCCGGCGGGAAAGCTGGAAGCGATAGAAAATCCACTGGAATGTGCAAAAAGGGAATTGATTGAAGAAACCGGCTATGAACCACAAAATTTGAAATTTGTTTTAAACTTTTACAGCTCGCCTGGCTTCTCAAATGAAATGATACATCTTTTTATTGCTGATAGAATTTCTTTTGTTGGTGCAAGTCCTGATGAAGACGAATATATTGAAGTAGTAGAAATACCTTTTGAAGATGCTTTTCGTATGGTTTCAGAGGGTGAAATTATTGATGCCAAGACAATAGTTGGGTTGCTTTATCTTATGAAAAATCCGCAATTGGATTGATGTTTCCCATAATTACCTAGAAATGTTCAAGAAAACAGTTTGTTGATTGAAAAGGATTAGTTTTTTAAAGGAATTTTAAATAAATTGTTGAATAAGTAACGTATCGCTAAATAAAATAAATCAATTCATTGAGGTCTTAATATGGAAAAAGTCATTAACGGTTTTGAAAACTATTTATATTCTAAAGAACTATCCGACAACTCCATACATTCATATGTTTCGGATGTTTTTAAATTTCTTTCTTTTTGCAAATCGGATATTCGCAAGGATTTTGTGAATGTAACAAGAAAAGATGTGGTTGGCTATGTTGAAAATTTAAATGCAAAAAACAAATCGGCCTCAACGGTTTCAAGGTATTTATCTTCATTGAAATCATTCTACTCATTTCTTATGTATGAAGGTCTTTTGACAAGCAATCCGGTCTATAAGGTCAACATACCAAAGAAAGATAGAAATATACCTTTCATATTGTCTATCGAAGAGATTGACAATCTTCTTGAGCAGCCATCCTTGAATAAAAGCCGTATGTCGGTTCGAGACAAGGCTATGCTCGAATTGTTGTATGCTACAGGAATGCGTGTTTCGGAAATCATAGCACTTGACATATGCAATGTGAACCTAAATTTGGGATATATTCACTGTAGCGGACAAAATACAAGAAAAAGCAGAATCATTCCGATTGGCACGCTGGCAAAGATCTCTTTGCTTAATTATATATATGAACTTAGAAACCCTATGATTTCAAATGATGAGGGAGCTCTTTTCATAAACTACACAGGAAATCGTCTTACAAGGCAAGGCTTTTGGAAAATAGTAAAAAAATACAAAAAACTGGCAAATATTAATAAAGACATAACTCCTCAGACGCTCAGACATTCCTTTGCGGCTCATTTGCTTAATAATGGAGCCGATTTGAAGTCTGTACAAAAGATGTTGGGTCATTCAGACATATCCACAACGCAAATCTACCTTCAGCTAAAAGATGATAAAATAAAGGATGTCTATGACAAAACTCATCCAAGAGCTTAATGAAAAGAGGAGGGTTTTAAATGAATTTCCAAAACATTATAACGAAAAAGAGAGATGGAATTGAATTGAACGATAAAGAAATTCGTTTTTTTATACAGGGATATACATTTGATGAAATACCCGATTATCAGGTTTCCGCTTTGTTGATGGCCATCTATTTTAAAGGTCTCAATGAAAGGGAAACTATTTCTTTGACAAGAGAAATGCTTAATTCAGGCGAAACGGTTGATTTGTCGGAAATAAACGGTGTCAAAGTAGATAAACACAGCACCGGCGGTGTGGGCGACACAACCTCAATGATTGTTGCTCCCCTTGTAGCCTCTTGCGGAATACCTGTAGCAAAAATGTCCGGCAGAGGTCTTGGACATACCGGAGGAACAATTGACAAGCTTGAGTCTATACCCGGATTCAAGGTTGAACTTTCTGTCGATGATTTCATCCGGCAGGTCAAGTATCATAAATTGGCCCTTATCGGACAAACAGGGAACCTTGCTCCTGCAGACAAGAAATTATATGCATTGAGGGATGTAACCGCTACCGTCGAGAACCTTTCATTGATAGCCAGCAGCATAATGAGCAAAAAACTTGCAGCTGGAAGCGATGCAATTGTACTTGATGTTAAATTTGGACAGGGAGCATTTATGAAAACTATTGAAGAAGCAGTCAATCTTGCTGAAACGATGGTGAAAATAGGAAATGGAATGGGCCGTAAGGTAATTGCTCTTGTTACAGATATGCAGCAGCCGCTAGGATATGCTATCGGCAACTCGCTCGAAGTAAAAGAAGCGCTTCAAGTGTTAAAAGGAAACGGACCGTCCGATCTTAGGGAACTTTGCATATGTCTTGCTTCGGAAATGATTTCGCTTGGGCTTAAAATCAATCTTGCTTCGGCAAGAGAAAAAGCTGAGGAGAACCTTTATTCGGGAAAAGCGCTTGCAAAATTTTTCGATTTCGTATCCGCACAGGGTGGAGACATAGATTTCTTGAGAAATCCGTCAAAATTGCCCAAGTCTTCAAAAACCATAAGCATAGATGCGCTTAAAACCGGCTATGTCACTAAGATAAACGCTCTGGATTTGGGGATTTCTGCAATGCGGCTAGGTGCGGGACGCGAAACAAAAGAAAGCAAATTGGATTATGCAGCAGGTATTCTTCTAAAAGTCAAGACCGGAGATTTTGTGAACGAGGGGCAGCAGCTTGCCGTTATGCATCTTCCGCTTTCATTGGAATACGATTCTACAGTCGAATTAAAGGTTTTAGACTCTTTTACAATTGATTCGAAAAAACCGGTTTCATCTGTAAAACTGATACATGCAAGAGTAAGTGAAGATTTTACCGAGTATTATTAAAGGTGGCATGATATGAATCTTTTAAAAAAGCTGGAAAGTCGTAAGCTTTTGTTTTCTATACTCAAAAAACTTTCAAAATCCTATGAAGGTTTAGACGGCCGCATATATCTTATCGGCGGGGTTGTTCGCGATTTGATTATTAGTGAAGAAAAAATAAGCGATTTGGATATATTGATTACTTTGGGATACCCTTTGGAATATGCTGAAAAACTAAGAAATGAAGGGCTGACAGATCATATAAGAGGGGAACGAATATATAATACGGCAAAGCTTATTATAGAAGATCAGAGGAAAAGTTTTTGCATTGATATTAACCACACAAGAACCGAGCAGTATGCATATCCGGGGAGTCTCCCTGAAATTGAATGGGTGGATTCTCTTTTTTTTGATGTTTCAAGACGAGATTTTTCTATAAACACCATTGCGATGTCCTTGAATGGTGACAGTTTCGGCGAGGTATTGGACTATTTGAATGGAATCGAAGATTTGGGCAAAAAAGAAATCAGGGTACTTCACAAGGATAGTTTTATTGACGATCCGATTCGCATATTCAGATTGATTAGATATATGAAAAGGCTTGGACTAACAATTGAAGGCCATACTAAAGCCCTTTTGGAAGATGCGGTTACTGATAATCTTATTGCAAATGTAAGCGGCGATCGAATATTTGATGAATTGGTAAAATGCCTTTCGGAAGATTATTCTCATTTATACTTTGAAGCATTTGAAATATACGGCATTTTCAAAGGTTTTCATTTTGATACGAGAGCACTAGAGCGTTTTGAAAAAGACCCATCTTTTACCGCTATGAAGGGCTACAATTCTTTAGATAATATTCTCTTAAAAATTATGTTGCTTGGCAGTCCTGTTTTTTTTCAATACAATATGCCTAAAGGTTATAAGCGGTTTCTCGAGAATCACTTAAACAAGAGTGGTGAATGGAAAAAGAGGATTCTTTTAACTTCCTCAGATAGTGAGCTGTATGCCGCAGCATCGCCCATACAGGATGAATCAATTGCAGCAATTGCATTTTCCGGTGTGCCTGGATATAAAGCATATATTCAAGTTAAGCATTATTTTTCAACGCTAAAACATATGAAAACTCATTTAACAGGGAAAGACTTGCTTTCAATGGGTGTCGAGCAGGGAAAACAGATAAGCATAATTCTTGGGGAAATTCTTGAAAAAAAGATTCAGGGAAGCATTGAAGACAGTCTCGAAGCAGAAATTGAATTCATAGAAATGAAACTTGGAAGGAATGTTTAGATCATGGATTATACGATTGAAGTAGGACAATTTTCGGGCCCATTTGATTTGCTATTCCATTTGATAGAAAAAAATGAAATTAATTTACACGATTTGCCTATTTCAGAAATAACATCCCAATACATCGAGTATATGAATCGAATGGAAATCATAGATTTGGACAATCTAAGCGAATTCATTCTGCTTGCAGCAACGCTTCTTGAAATAAAGTCAAAAATGCTTTTACCGGACTCAAACGAAAAAAATATGGATGAAAAAGAAGACCCAAGGGACGAATTGGTTCAAAAGCTTATTGAATACAGCAAATTCAAAAAAATGTCTATAATGTTCGACAAAAGAGAGCAAGACTACTCGAAGGTTCTTTATAGAAAAGATACACCCCGCGAAGTAATGAACATCACGACAAAACTTAATCAGGATATAGAGTTTGAATTTGACGAAAATGCACTTATTAACGCGCTGGCTGATTTGTTAACAAAATTGGATTCCATAGACCATAACCGCAAAAAATATTTCAATGAAATAAACCCCGATAAGTGGACGGTTGAAGACAAAATAAATCATATAAGGAATATTTTTATAACATGTAAAACCATGGACTTCGAAAAATTGTTTCATTCAGATACTTCGCGAGATGAAATAATAACTACATTTCTTGCATTGTTGGAGTTGATTAGGACGGGAGAAATAAAAGTCGTACAGAAGCATCTTTTCGACACCATAAAAATAACAAAATCCGAAGCAGGTGAATTTAAATATGAATAACCAAGAAGTAAAATCCATAATGGAATCAGTTCTTTTTATTTCGACGGAACCGGTCACAATAAACCAATTCAGCCGTCTACTCGATGTAGGCAAAGACCAGGTTTCGGCTTGTATAAAAGAGCTGGAAGCTGCATATTCCGACCAAAGCGGGATACAATTGGTATCAATTAATGAAGGATATCAATTTTCTACCAACAATAGCAATTATTTTTATGTTGAAAGGTTTTGCAAGAACATTAACCTTAAAAAACTTTCACAACAAGCGCTGGAGGTTTTGTCGATAGTAGCATACAAGCAGCCTATAACAAAAGGCGAAATAGAACTAATTAGAGGTGTGCAGTCTTCCGGAGTAGTCAACACTCTCTTGGAAAAAAGTTTTTTGAAAATAACCGGCCGTTTGGATAAAATTGGACGCCCGCTTCTTTATGGTACAACTGATAGCTTTTTAAAAGCTTTTGGATTTGCTTCACTTGAAGATTTGCCTGACATAAATTCTTTTCAAAATGCAGATTTGTTCATGAGCTTAAAGGAGTAAGAAATGCGCCTTCAAAAATATATCTCAAAAGCAGGATACGCTTCACGTAGAAAAGCGGAAGCACTCATAAGTGAAGGCCTTGTTAAGGTAAACGGAATCAAAGTGGTTGAGATGGGCATAAGAGTTGATCCTGACAAGGATTCTGTTTCAATAAATGGTAAAATTCTGCGAATAGAAAAAGAAGCTGTTTACTTGCTCCTAAACAAACCGGAAGGTGTCGTTACAACATTGTCCGATAATTTCAATAGGACTATAGTGACTGATTTTATTAGTATAAACGAACGTGTATATCCGGTTGGCAGACTGGATTATGATTCAAAAGGACTTGTCTTAATGACCAATGACGGTGAACTGACAAATTTCTTGACTCACCCTGCGCACCACATTTCAAAAACATACATTGTCAACATAGACCGGGAGCTTTCTTCTGAAGAAATTAATCGTTTTAGAAACGGAGTCGATATCGGGGGATATGTGACAGCAAAGTGTGATATTTCGAAGAAGGGGCATCTAAGCTATGAAATAGTCTTATACGAAGGCAAAAACAGGCAAATAAGAAGAATGTTTGAAACGTTCAAGCGAAGAGTTCTTTCGCTTCAAAGGGTTTCAATCGGGAACATAATGATTGGATCGCTTAAAGAAGGAGCATGGCGGCGATTGAATGAAGAAGAAGTAAAATACCTCAGGAGTCTATTCGATACGGAAAAAGGGAAAAAGAGGTGATGCAATGAAATTTCTTATTACAAACGACGACGGAATCCATGCGGAATCAATAATTAAATTAGCAAGATTTTTATCAGGCAAAGGGCACTGCGTAACAGTTGTCGCACCTAAAAACGAAATGAGCGCTGTCAGTCACGCTATAACGATGCATGATCCTATAAGAATAAAGAAAATTTTTTTAAAAGAAGCATTCCCATGTTATTCGATAAATGGAACACCGGTCGATTGCATAAAAATGGCATTGGAAATTATTATGGAAACAAAGCCGGATTGGATAATTTCGGGGATGAATAGAGGTTTAAACCTTGGCACGGATATCTTTTATTCGGGAACCCTGTCCGCCGCAATGGAGGGGTGGTTTAACGGGATTCCGGCAATAGCGATTTCCGCGCCTGAAAGTTTTAACAAAGATTTTGATCCATTGTATGAGTTTTTCAATAAAGCCATATTGATGCCGCTGATAAGAACCCAAAGGAAAGGCCTTTTTAATGTAAATTTCCCGGATTCGGAAGTTTTTAAGGGAGTAAAAGTAACAGAACTGGGGAGACTAAAATATGTGAACATCTATAAGAAACGTACCGATCCCAGAGGCAATACATACTATTGGCTTGCAGGAGACATTGAAGATAGCGAAATCAACAATCATTCAACGGATGTAAGAGCAATTGAAAATGGATTCGTCTCATTGACGCCCATAAATATTGACATGACAGACTATGAAAGTATTGCAGAATTGAATATATTGCTTAGTTAAATAATATTGGATAACGGCTTACACGTATACACGTAAGGTGTTATCCAATATTATTTGTATACAATTGCAAGATTTTATTCATATTTTGCGATATAATCACATTTATGAAATTTTTATTGCATAATGCCGATATGTTTGCTATATTTGTAATATAGATGATTTGAAAGGAGCCAGCCGACTTGAAAAACGATAAATCGAACTTGAAACTAATAATCAAGAAAGAATGGTGTAAGGGTTGTGGCATATGTGCGGCATTTTGCCCCAAAAATGTACTGGAAGTGCAAAATGGCAAAATAGAAATTGTCAACGATGAATGTATAAAATGTGGACTTTGCGAACAGCGATGTCCGGACTTTGCCATTTATTTGGAAGGAGAAGATACTAATGAAAAGTAACTTCAAGCTTATGCAAGGGAATGAAGCCTGCGTTGAAGGCGCATTGTATGCCGGTATGCGTTTTTACTCAGGATATCCAATAACTCCTTCAACTGAACTTATGGAAATATCAGCTGTGAAATTGCCTCTTTTGGGAGGGAAATTCCTCCAAATGGAAGATGAAATAGCAGGAATTGCCGCCGCCATAGGAGCATCGCTGACTGGATTCAAGGCAATGACGGGAACAAGCGGACCGGGTTTTTCGTTGAAGCAGGAGAATATTGGATATGCAGCCATTACAGAAGTGCCATTGGTAATAGTAAACATACAAAGGGGTGGTCCAAGTACGGGTCTTCCGACATCTCCCGCACAAGGGGATGTTATGCAGGCTAAGTGGGGAACCCACGGCGATCATCCGGTTATAGCGCTTTGTCCGTCTTCCGTAAGGGAAATGTTCGAGCTTACTGTTAGAGCTTTCAATCTGGCCGAAAAATACAGAACACCGGTTATATTGCTAGCGGACGAAATTGTAGGCCATATGAGAGAAAAAATAGTGGTTCCGGAAGCTGGAGAACTTGAGGTAATAAACCGAAATGAACCCGCTCCGCGCCAGTCAAACTATCTTCCATATTCCGTTGCCGATGGAGCCTACGTTCCTGAAATTGCATCATTTGGAACCGGATACAGATTCCATGTCACGGGTCTTATGCATGATGAAACAGGTTTTCCAAGCAACAGCAGCGAAAACGCCGAAAAACTTCTTGATCGGCTCATGAACAAAATCAAAATGAATGAAGACGACATACTGGATTTTGAGGAATACATGACAGAAGATGCGGAAATCGTTATTTTGGGATACGGAGGGACAGCAAGATCTGTCAAGAGTGCTGTAAAAACTCTTCGCAAGGAAGGCATAAAAGCGGGTATGTTTAGACCTAAAACCATCTGGCCTTCCCCTGAAAAAAGAATAAAGGAATTAAGCGAACAGGCAAAA
Source organism: Peptostreptococcaceae bacterium (assembly GCA_016649995.1). Classification (NCBI taxonomy): domain Bacteria; kingdom Bacillati; phylum Bacillota; class Clostridia; order Peptostreptococcales; family Peptostreptococcaceae; species Peptostreptococcaceae bacterium. Next base: position 4,953 of record JAENWJ010000018.1, on the reverse strand, counting down.
GCAATAATCGTCGCCGAATTAAATCTTGGACAGTATGTTCTTGAAGTTGAAAGAATAGTAAAGGACAGCTGTAAGCTTGGATTTATAGGAAAAGCCAATGGGGAAGTCCTTATGCCCGACGAAATAGCAGCAAAAGCAAAGGAGGTCCTTTAATCATGGCAAGTGCATTGATCGAAAAATACATGCGTACTGACAAATTTCCACATATGTGGTGTCCCGGGTGCGGACACGGAATTATAATGCGATCGATTGTTGACGCTATTGATAGACTCGGATGGGAAAAAGACAATGTATGCGTTGTTTCCGGAATAGGTTGCTCATCGAGAGCGCCCGGATATATGGATTTTAACACACTTCACACAACTCATGGTAGAGCCCTGGCTTTTGCTACTGGAATAAAGCTTGCGAATCCGGATCTACATGTTGTTGTGGTATCCGGTGATGGTGATTCTTCAGCTATAGGAGGAAATCATCTTATACATGCGGCAAGACGAAACATAGATATTACTACAATTGTTTTCAACAACAATATTTACGGTATGACCGGAGGACAATATTCTCCAACAACGCCTACCAATTACTTTGGTTCCACGGCCCCCTATGGGAATATAGACAGATGCTTCGACATAGCCGAACTAGCCGGTGCTGCAGGAGCTACATACACCGCGCGCTCGACTATCTATCATGTACCGCAAATGACAAACTATATTGAAAAAGCGCTTCGCAAAAAAGGTTTTTCGCTAGTTGAAGCCATTTCTATTTGCCCCACTAGCTTTGGAAGACGGAACAAGTTAGGCGATGCCGTGGATATGATAAAGTGGATTAGAGATTCAGCCGTGCCCGTATCGAAGGCATCAACTATGTCATCAGATGAAATGGTTGGAAAATTTACGATAGGCGAATTAAAAAACACAGAAGCTCCGGAATATACGCAGCAGTATGACAGATTGATCGAACGACTTAGAGAGGAGGATGACGCATGATGTCGCAAATGGAAATTAGGCTGACTGGATCTGGTGGACAAGGCCTTATACTTGCTGGTATAATATTGGCAGAAGCAGCATTGCTTCAGGGAGACAACGCAATACAATCTCAGTCATACGGACCTGAGGCAAGAGGCGGAGCAAGCAAATCCGAAGTCATCATAAGCAAAGAAGACATCGACTTTCCAAAGGTCAAAGATGCGGATATTTTACTTTCTCTTACGCAAATTGCCTATGACAAATACAAGGGAGCCACAAAGGAATCAGCCATTGTAATTGTGGATTCTGCCATAGATATAGACAAAAGCTTAAAAGTAGGTAGGGTAATAAGTATACCAATAATTAAAACGGCATCCGAAAAAGTCGGAAAATCCATAGTTTCAAACATAGTAGCCCTCGGAGCGATTCAGAAAGTAACGGGAATCGTAAATCAAGATTTTCTTGAAGAGGCTGTATTGAAAAGGGTTCCCGCAAAATTTAAAGATTTGAATCGAAAAGCGCTTGCGGAAGGGTTCAATCTTGTAAAAGAGTGATATTATGAGAGAAGAGAAAAAAGATATCTTTAAAATAATAAACAGAAGGTATGAGAACTTCAGCAAAAGCCAAAAATTGATTGCGGACTATATTATTGAAAACTATGACAAAGCAGCTTTTATGACTGCGTCAAAACTTGGCGAAACTGTTGGAATTAGCGAATCAACCATTGTAAGATTTGCAGATGCGTTGGATTTCAGCGGTTATCCCGAGCTGCAAAAGGCTTTGCAGGAACTGATAAAGACAAAACTGACAACGGTTCAGCGATTTGAATTGACAAACAAGTACACTAGCGACACACAAACCATTTTGAATGTCATGGATTCCGACATTCAAAATATACGGGAAACAATGAATGAATTAGACAAAGATATGCTTGAAAAGGTTACAAGCGAAATCCTATGCGCAAAAAGGGTATATATCCTTGGGTTAAGAAGTTCGGCAGTGCTTGCAGAGTATTTGGGATTTTACCTAAACTTTATTTTAAAGGATGTTCATGTAATCAAGGCCCAGTACAACGATGTATATGAGCAACTGATTAACATTAGCAGTGAGGATGTAGTTATTGCATTAAGCTTTCCGCGATATTCAAGAAGGACTTATGAATCAGTAAGGTTGCTGAGGCGGCAAGGCTGCAAAATCATTTCCATCACGGATAGCAAATTTTCGCCACTTGCATCAATATCGGAAATGACTCTTTTCGCAAAAAACAATGTAACATCTTTTGTAGATTCATTGGTTGCTCCAATGAGCCTGATTAATTTACTGATTGTATCCATCAGTCTTCAGGAAAAAGAGCTCTTGACCGAAACTTTTCGTAAATTGGAAGCAGTTTGGGATGAATTTAATATATACAGCAAATCATAAACTAAACAACTACCCCTAGGGGTAGTTGTTTTCTGTCAACCACTTTTGAAAATGTCCCAATAAATCGCAAACATTAGCACCAGAATCTGGTGCTAGATTTGAATTGTTAAGCTACTTTTTTTTATGGGCCTGTTTTTTCATATATCGTTCAAAAGATGCCTGTTTCCACAGCCTAATAAGAAGGTTTCTCCCCAAAGGTACCTCGTTTGCAGATTTGACATCTGAAGATATCGCTAGGATCCAAAACTGGTGCAATAACCTGCCTCGTAAAATTCTTGGGTATCGCACCCCTTTACAGGTCTTCGAAGAGGAGATCCTTGCTGCTGCTTGATTTTCAATCTATACGGTAAGTGGTGCATTTGCTATTGCAATTAAGGAAAGAAAATAATAAGAAGTATACCCCAAAGAAATATTGCAAATAGTATTGTTAACTTCCTGAAATTTTCCGACTCGAATAGCAAATCCTTCATGATTTACCATGAAGGATTGTTTTTTTGCTCTATTTTCTTGTATCTTTGGATTGATCCAAGAATTGTAGTACTTCATCATAAGTCTTATCACTTTTCATAATGGCATTAACAAGTTGTTCTTTTTTTAGAGCATCTTTTTTATCCATTAAATCACTTAACTTTGTTACTGCTGTATCATATTTTTCCTTTGTTTTAACAACATCATCTTGTGCTTTTTCAATCTTCTTTTCTAAGGTTTCTATCCCGGCTGTTCTTGCCATATTTACTCACATCCTTTTAGTTGATTACTAATTTCTATTGATTTATGTTTTATATAGTTTTCTGTCATCTCAAATGCATTTAATATTTTCTTTTGATTAGAAGTGACTGCATGATCTAAACGATAAACTTGATCAAGTTGTCGTATCATTTCAATTTTTTCTAATTCTTTTAATGCTGCTGGCACTGTCATAAAGTTCGGCTTTTTTGATAGCTTTTTCTTTTCTTCTCTAAGACAAGTATATATCTTATTTCGTACAATCAAGGCAACGAATTCTATGAATATCTTTGACGCTGCCCTTACATCAGAATGTACTCTTAGCGACTTATTACCTAAGTAAGCTTTATCACCTCTAAACAACTTTTCGGATGCATCACGCCCTTTATAAAAGTCAATGGCGGCTGTTGCCGTCATCTTCTGTGAAGTGATGATTACAAAATAACCACAAAGTGAGATTTCTTCTTCTATAACACTTGCTTTTTCTCGAGCAAACATAAATTTTTTATCATCATAAAACAATTCGAAATAGTGGTCAACCGTTGAATTAAACTCTTTCTCTGTGTTTTTATACTTGTTTAAGTACTCGTTTAACTCATGTATTTTTAGTTCTATATATCTTCGTTCATAGCTCTCCTTAAAAATACTATGATATACATGAAAGTAACGTTCTTTTTCATCGGATGCATATAATGTTCTTTTTACACTTTTACCATAGACGCCATAATCAAAAATATTATTGACTCGCTTGTTTTCAAATGTCCCTTTATGCTCTATAATCAGCTCTTTTACTAATGATTTCATGCCTTTCATCATAACGATAAAACTATAACCACATGAGTCCAGATACTCAAAGTTTGACTTACTAAAATACCCACGATCTAAGATAAATCCAATGTTTTTATAACCATAACCTTTGGCTTTATCAACCATGTGCTTTAATTGGGCTACATCTGTAATACTACCTGGATATTTTTCATAAAAAAGTGGTTCACTATTTTTATTATCATAGGCAATTGCATAATTAAATATAGGGGTTCCTGCATCTATTTTTGCCTTACCATACTCAACAATTTCAATGTCTCCAGCCTGACAATTCTTATTTGTGGAATCATAAGAGAAATACAATTTTTCCCGATGGTTTCGTCTTTCATTCCAGCTATTTAGAAAGCCTAAGCTTTGATCTTCTGTAATTGAATTTAGAAAATCTGAAATTTTTGAATCGCTATAAATTCTCATATCATTTGTAAATAAAGGATGGTTGTAAGCATAATCTGGATAGTACTGATTTGCATTACTTTCTGCTATTATTGAGTAACTTATCATATCTAACAGAAGTCCTAACTCTTTATCATTAAAGTAGTCACTTAACATCTCTGGAATTTTATAATCATTCATAATTTTCTTGATGATTATATGAGACCCAATTCTAAGACAAGAACTCCTGTGTGATCGATCTTTTGTTTCTGGAAGTTCTATCTCTGGAAAGTACTTTAAAAAATTCTCGTTCGGTATCATCAGTGTTAAATCATCTTTAGATAACTTACCGATAGTAGTACGTTTTGAGACAGTATATTTTTTTGTTGGATCATACTTTCGCTCATATGCATACTCAATATATGTGGTATCTTTCTTCTTATTTGTTGTTATTTTACCTGTGTTCTCTGGTAATTTTACAAGATAATCTAAATACATTTCGGGGCTCCTTTTCGAGACTGAATTCCTACACTTTAAGTATACCATGTTTCCAACTCAAAAACAAGAAAAAGCCCTATTTTCAAGGCTTCCATCAAATTATCTTATTCGTATTTTTTCGAGACTGAATTTTTAAGGAAGTTCACAT
>JAENWJ010000017.1 GCA_016649995.1 Peptostreptococcaceae bacterium | reverse complement strand
TTTTCACCACAGGAAATTGGAGGCAAGGTGCCTGATGAGGGATTCTATTACATCAAAAAATAGAAAAATCACATGGTTTTCGATTGCCTGTTTATTAGGAATATGGCAGATGATTTCCGGACTAATTAGTTCGGAAATCATTTTTCCATCTCCTTTTAGCGTGTTCAAGGGCATTGGATTCATCGTCCGGGATGACTACTTCTGGATATCGGTTTTGAGCACGGTAAAAAGAGGATTATTAGGTATATTGATTTCTATGCTGGCAGGGTGCGCCCTAGGTGTTTTTGCAGGGCTTAAAAAAGGCGGCAGGGTTTTTCTGCGTCCGTATGTGTCGCTTATAAGAACAACCCCGGTGGTTGTTCTTATATTGATTGCACTGATTTGGATGTCCGCAGACTTCGTGCCTGTATTCATAAGCTTCCTAATCTCATTTCCGATTATATACACCAATACGGTGCAAGGAATGCTAAATGTGGACAAAAGTTTGGTGGACATGGCAAAAGTATACAGGGTGAGCAAAAGCAGGATTCTAAGAGAAATCTATCTGCCTTCAATAAGCTCCTATCTGACGGCGGGAGTTTCTACTGCTATGGGAATAGGCTGGAAAGCTGTAATTGCGGCTGAAATATTGAGCCAGCCCAAGTATTCAATAGGGACAAGGTTGATTGAGGCAAAAATTTATCTTGAAATCGATCGTGTCTTCGCATGGGCGTTGGTGGCAGTTGCCTTAAGCTTCATTTTCGACAACCTTGTTAGAATAGTGGAGAAAAGGACGGTCAAATGGAAAACGATGGCGTAAGATATAAAATTGAAGGCATGAGCCTCAGATATGACAATTTGATTCTTTACGAAGATTTCGACATGGAGGTCAAAAAGGGCAGCATTGTTTGCTTGCTGGGACCTTCCGGTTGTGGAAAGACAACGCTTCTAAATGTAATTGGCAATCTGGAAAAGCCTGATGCGATGGCGGCAAACGATTTCGAGGCCCTTTCAAAATCATACATTTTTCAAGAACATAGGTTGCTTCCTTGGAAGACGGTTTATGAAAATGTCGCATTTGTAATTAAAGAAAGATTTGACGAAAACCGTGTAAAGGAATTGGTAGAGGAATACCTTAAGAAAGTGGAGTTGCTCGAATTCAAAGGCTACTATCCCGGAGAGCTGAGCGGAGGAATGAAACAGCGAGTCGCAATAGCGAGGGCATTTGTATACCCATCCGATGTGCTCATAATGGATGAGCCTTTCAAGGGACTAGACATTAGGACGAAACGAATAGTGATGGAAACATTCCTTAAGGCCTGGGAAAAAGACAAGAGAACGGTGGTGTTTGTAACCCATGATGTAGAGGAAGCGGTGCGGCTTGGGGACGAGATACACATATTGGACGGACCACCCGTAAAGGTCTTGGAAAAAATTCGGACAGACGGTGTTTTTAGGAACATAAGAACGGAAAACAAAGAATTCAGGGCTTTGCGCGATAGACTGAAATGCTTGCTGGATGGTGTATGCGAAGTGACAGGTGGAACAGGAGTGCGTGATGGAAAATAAAGAGATTTATGAGGAAATAAAAAAAATAATACCTAAAGATAGATTGCTTATTGACGAACCAATGAAAAACCACACGGCTTTTAAAATAGGAGGGCCAGCGGATTTAATGGTTTTGCCAAAAAGCGTAGAAGAAATAGAAAAGATATTGAATCTATTGGGAAGCTGCGAAGAGGGATGCTTTATTATGGGCAACGGAAGCAACCTTCTCGTTTCGGACAAGGGAATTAGAGGAACCGTGCTGAAGATAGGAGATCAATTCAGCAATGTGGACATAGAAGAGACGGCAATCCGAGCTCAGTCGGGGGTTCTTTTATCGTCGCTGTCAAAGATGGCAGCCAAAGAATCACTCACGGGAATAGAATTCGCAGGTGGAATACCGGGAACACTCGGTGGAGCAGTAGCCATGAACGCGGGGGCATATGGCGGCGAAATGAAGGATTTAGTCGAAGAGGTTACACTGATAGACAGAAAGGGTAAAATAACAAAGCTTGGCAGGGATGCCATGTCATTTGGATATAGGACAAGCATCGTTTCGGAGGGCAATCAGATAGTTCTTGAGGCACTTCTGAAGCTTCGAAAGGGAGATGCTGCGGAGATACTCGGGAAAATGAATGAATTCAGCATGCGCAGGAGCGAAAAGCAGCCCCTTGCGGTTCCGAGTGCAGGAAGTACATTTAAGCGACCTGAAGGCTATTATGCGGGTAAACTGATTCAGGAAGCAGGTCTAAAGGGACTTCGCCATGGAGACGCAATGGTTTCAGATAAACATTCGGGATTCATAGTCAATACGGGCGACGCATCTGCCGAAGATGTTCTATCATTGATAAAAACGGTCCAGAAGGTTGTCTTTGACAAATTCGGGGTTATGCTTGAAACGGAGGTAAAGTTCATTGGAGAGCGGTAGATTCTGGAGAATGGATGCAGACTATCATACTCATACGGTTTACAGCCACGGAAAGGGAACCATAAAAGATAATATTGAGTCTGCAAGAATAAAGGGAATAAAGATACTTGGCATTTCCGACCATGGCCCCGGACACAAGGGCTTTGGCATCAAAAAAGATGATATTTTTCTTATGCGTGATGAAATTGATAGCCTTAATGACATGTATGATGACATAGAGGTAAGACTGGGTTTAGAAGCTAACATTTCAATGACCGACGGTTCATTGGATGTTGACTATGAAATGATGCAGTCCCTTGATTATCTTATGGCCGGCTACCACTTTGGAACAATGGACAGGCCGATTCTTACCTCGGCGAAAATCCATTTCTATAACTATATTAGCGAACACAGCAATTCTATAGAACGGAGAGTTAAAATCGTAAACACCAAGGCGTTCATAAGGGCGATGGAATCATATGACCTTCTTGCCGTAACTCATCCGGGGGCTAAGGGTCCGCTTTTCATGGATGAAGTCATAAAGGCTGCAATGGAAAACGATGTATTTCTCGAAATAAACAACAAACATGGGCACCTAAGCGTTGATGAAATAAGGCTTGCGGGAGAAATGGGAGCAGATTTAATAGTGGGAAGCGATGCTCATAGGCCCGAGGATGTAGGAATGGTTGATGGAGCAATAGACATAATAGAAAAATCGGGAATAGATAGAAAAAACATATATAATATGACATATTTCAGTGAGGGGGTAGTCAAATGAAATTGGTTATCATAACAGGCATGTCGGGAGCCGGCAAGAGCAATGCTGCAAACTTTCTTGAAGATATAGGTTTTTATTGCGTTGACAACATGCCTCCGATTCTCATGAACAAATTCATAGATGTTCTTATCGAAAATAAAGAAATCAGCAAGGTGGGAATAATAACCGACATAAGAGGCGGAAGTTTTTTCGATGATCTTTTTGAGAGCATGGAGGAACTTAGGAAGAGAAACATACAATATGAAATCATTTTTCTTGAAGCCTCCGACGAGGAATTGATTAGGCGCTTCAAGCAAACAAGGCGAATGCATCCACTAAGCCAGGATGGAAATTTAGAGGAAGGAATAAAAAAGGAACGTGCAAAACTCAGAAAGCTTAGGAAAAAGGCTAACCATATTATAGACACAACTGACATGATTCCATCCCAGTTTAAAGAAATTCTGCAGTCCATATACATAAAAGGAGAAAAAAGCAGCAACCTTACTGTGAACATAATTTCATTCGGATACAAGAACGGCATACCGCTTGATGCGGATCTCGTTTTCGACGTACGGTTCCTTCCGAATCCACACTACATAGAAGACCTTAGGGAATATACAGGAAACGACGAAAGCGTAAGAAACTATGTTATGCAGTGGCCGGAAAGCAATGAATTTATGGAACGGTTAAAATCAATGGTGGATTTTCTTATGCCGTACTATATCCGTGAGGGAAAGTACCGGTTGATAGTGGCTGTTGGTTGCACGGGAGGCAAGCATCGCTCCGTTACAGTAGCAAATGAGTTATATGAATACATGAAGGAAAAAGGGAACAAGGTGGTTGTAAACCACCGCGATATTTCCCATTTAAAGGTATAAAACACTAAGCAAAAACGGATGAAAAAAATTATATTCTATTAGCAAAGCCACCGGTATTTGGTGGCTTTAATGGTTTTTGGGGTAATTAAGAAATGAAGTGAACTTCTATATTGAAAATAAAAACTATGAGTAGGCGGGATACGTGAAATAGCGAAGGAAATGTTTTCTATGCAGAACGGCTTCGCGATGAGCGCGAAGAAGGACGGTCTTGTCAACATGGACGGCCCTTGTAGGCATAAAAGACAACGAGGAGCTCTATACCTGCCGTGTGCTCTCTCATGGTTCCTATGGAGGTTATTGCCGATGTTGTCATAAATGTGGCAAAGAAGGATTTTGGACATGAATATGGAAATAAACATAAAGAGTAAATTTCGGGGAAGTGGAGTAGTGAAAAAAATTGTAAGCGCAGGCGGAATCGTAAGTTTCCACAATACCATACTGATGCTAAAAAAATTCAATGGCGATTGGGTCCTTCCAAAAGGAAAGGCCGAGAAAGGGGAGACCCTTCAGCAAACAGCTCTTAGGGAAGTCTTCGAGGAAACCGGAGTGCGCGCGGAAATAAAGGATTATCTCGGAAAAATTGAATATGAATACAAAAACTCATGGAACGAGAATCTTGTTTCGCAAAAGACTGTTCATTGGTTTTTGATGGATTCAAAGAGTATGACTTGCACACCTCTTAGAAACGAGGGATTCATAGAAGCTCGCTTCGTTCATGTGGATAGGGTGCTTGAGATGATTAAATATGAAGATGAAAAGGATATAGTGGCCAAAGCCATGGAATATATTGAAGCCTCCGGAAAGTGATTCTCGGGGGTTTTCATTTATGATGCGATATTCAATTGGAGTTCTATGTTATAATTTTAAGTATAACAATCACCTATGGAGGTGGCCGCTATGTCATTTTCATCAAAAACTAAAAACGAATTGACCCGCATAGAACAAACTAGACACGATTGCATGGTCGCGGAACTGTCGGCAATAGTTCATATAAGCGGAACGATAAAACTTGCGGGTAAAAATCGGGTAAACATAGAGGTAAGCATAAAAAATGCCGCAATTGCCAGGCATATATTCAGCCTGTTCAAGAATGCTTGCGGTGTTCATACAGACATAAGGATGCATAAGAATCTAAAGCTAAAAAAGGCGAATATATACACCGTGGCAATAGAAAAAGATGAGGGTGCAAATGAAGTGCTCGAGGCTTTGGGAATCATACGGAAGACGGACGGAGGGTTTTCAATAAACAATTCAGTGCCCTTTGAATTGCTTGAAAACGAAAAATGCAGGAGAGCCTATCTTAGGGGTGTTTTCATAGGCGGAGGTTCCTTGAGTGACCCGGAACGGTCCTACCATCTTGAGCTTGTTGCGCATAACATTGAATATGGCGAGGCCCTGATTGAGATGATGAGAGTCTACGAACTTTCTCCCAAAATGATTGAAAGGAAAGGAAGCCAAGTTGTGTACATGAAAGAGGGTGACCAGATAATTGATTTCTTAAATGTTATAGGGGCCCATCAAACACTGCTGGATTTTGAAAACATACGTATATTGAAACAGATGAGAAACAACGTGAATAGAATAGTAAACTGTGAAACGGCTAATCTGACGAAAACGGCAGACGCTGCATACAGACAAATACAAGATATACGTGTAATAGAGGAAGAAAAAGGTTTGGAGTATCTTACTGAAAGTTTACAGGAAATTGCGCAAGTAAGAATGACCAATAAAGAGGCAAGCCTCAAGGAATTGGGGCAGATGCTTGATTTGCCAATAGGAAAATCAGGCGTTAATCACAGGTTAAAGAAAATCAGGGAAATAGCCATTGAGATATTGGATAAAAAGGACGGACTAAAATGATGAATAAACCCGGTTTCTCCCATTTGCATGTGCATACTGAGTACAGCCTTCTGGATGGGTACGCAAGAATAAAAGAAATATTCAAAGAGGTAAAAGACCTTGGCATGGAATCTGTTGCCATAACCGACCATGGATCTATGTTTGGAGTTGTGGATTTTTATAAAAGAGCCCTAAAGGAAGGGGTCAAACCTATCATAGGCTGCGAGGTGTATACGGCTTCCAGAACCATGAAAGACAAGGATTCTATTAAGGATAAGAATTCGGGCCACCTCGTTCTTCTTGCTGAGAACAATACAGGCTACAAAAATCTTATTAAGCTGGTATCCAAGGCCTATACAGAGGGTTTTTACTATAAGCCGAGAATAGACTATGAGCTTCTTGAAAAACACACGGAAGGTCTGATAGCTCTTTCTGCATGCCTTGCAGGTGATATACAGCGGCTTATAATGGAGAGCAACCCGGAGAAGGCCAGGGAAAGGGCCAGTTACCTTAGCGGCATATTCGGAAAGGATAATTTCTATCTCGAGCTTCAAGACCATGGAATACCGGAGCAGAAGCTTGTGAACCGGGAGCTCATAAAGATAAGCGAGGAACTTGGCATTCCTTTGGTAGCAACAAATGATGTGCACTATATACGCAAGGAAGATAGCAAAGCCCATGACATACTTCTGTGCATACAAACAGGAAAGAATGTGAGCGATACAGAGCGAATGAAATTCCCGTCGGACGAGTTTTATCTAAAGTCTCCTGGCGAGATGGCGGAGCTTTTCGACTATGCCCCTGAAGCGCTGGAGAACACAGTAAGGATAGCCGAAAGGTGCTGCGTTACATTCGACTTCGACCAGATATATCTCCCTGAATTTGATGTTCCCAAGGGAACTACCAACAAGAAATATCTACGAAAGCTTTGCCAAGAGGGTCTTAGGGAGCGGTACGGAAATGGTGCCGACGAGCTTATGGATCGCTTCGAGTATGAAATAGGCGTAATAGAGGAGATGGGCTATGTGGATTATTTCCTCATAGTTTGGGACTTCATACGATTTGCAAAGGAAAGCGGAATCGTAGTTGGTCCTGGCAGGGGAAGTTGTGGAGGCAGCATAGTGGCATATGTGCTTAAAATCACAGATATTGACCCCATACGTTATAACCTCATTTTTGAGAGATTCTTGAATCCCGAGCGAATAACCATGCCGGATATTGACATAGACTTTGAGGATGATAGAAGGCAGGAAGTAATAGAATATGTAGTTGAAAAATATGGAAAAGAGAAGGTAGCGCAGATAATAACATTCGGAACTATGGCTGCAAGGGCTGCCATAAGAGATGTGGGCCGAGTGCTAGACATACCCTACGGAGAGGTTGACCGCATAGCCAAGCTTATTCCTACGGAACTTGGTATAACCATAGGAAAGGCTCTCGAAATAAGCACTGAATTCAAGTCCCTTTACGATTCCGACAGAAACGCAAAGTATCTAATAGACAATGCTCTCAAGCTGGAGGGCATGCCTCGCCACGCCTCAACACATGCAGCAGGTGTCGTTATTTCAAAGGACGCCATTGACGAGTATGTGCCGCTTTATCTTCATGACGACAGTGTTGTAACTCAGTTCACAATGGGGATTTTGGAGGAGCTTGGGCTTCTAAAGATGGACTTTTTGGGGCTTAGGAACCTAAGCGTAATAAAGAATGCGCTTAAATTCATAGAAGTCAGCCAATGTAAAAAAATAGAACTTAACTCCATAACCTTTGACGATCCTGATGTATTCGAAATGATTAGCAATGGAGATACATTGGGTGTATTCCAATTGGAAAGCGTCGGAATGCGCCAGTTTATGAAGGAACTTAAGCCCGAAAGCTTCGAGGATATAATAGCTGGGATTTCTCTCTTCAGACCGGGACCTATGGATTCGATACCGACATATATAAAGAACAAGAACAATCCCAAGGAAATAAAATATGTGCATGAGAGCCTAAAAAATATTCTTGATGTGACCTATGGATGCCTTGTATATCAGGAGCAGGTAATGCAGGTTGTAAGAGAACTCGGCGGTTACAGCTTTGGCCGAAGCGATTTGGTGCGCAGGGCAATGAGCAAAAAAAAGATGGAAGTCATGCAGAAGGAAAGGCAGTACTTCATACACGGAAAGATAGACGAAAACGGTAAAATCGAAATCGAGGGATGCATGCGGAAGGGTGTCCCTGAGGATGCGGCAAATAAAATCTACGATGATATGATCGACTTCGCGAAATATGCTTTCAACAAGAGTCATGCTGCAGCATACGCCATACTGGCGTACCAGACGGCATATCTGAAGCACTACTATCCGGTTGAATTCATGGCAGCGCTTCTTACAAGTGTTACAGGCAATTCTGCAAAAGTGGCCCAGTACATTCAGGATTGCAAGCGTATGGGCATAAATGTTCTTCCTCCCGACATAAACACCAGCTACAAGCATTTTACAGTGAACAAGGGCAACATAAACTTTGGACTGCTTGCAATAAAGAATGTTGGAAAGGGAATAATAGCTTCAATAATAAGCACAAGAAAATTGGCTCCGTACAAGAGTTTCATAGATTTTTGCGAAAGCGTGGAAACCTCCGAACTCAACAAGCGTGCGGTTGAAAGCATGATAAAATCCGGGGTTTTCGATAGCCTCAAGGTCAATAGGTCCCAGCTTCTTGGATGCTTTGAAAAAGTCATAGAGGGTATACAGAGGGACAAGAGAAGGAATGTTAAGGGGCAGGTCTCGTTATTTGATATGGGATCCGAGGAGACACTCGATGCACTCAGGTACGACAAGATACCCGAAAGGGAGGAGTTTCCAATGAAGACGCTGCTTACCTTCGAGAAGGAAATGCTCGGGGTGTATATAAGCGGACATCCTTTGGGAGAATATGAGGAACTGATTGGGAGCGGAAAATTTGTGACATCCTCAGAAATGAAAGAGCCACATGAGATAGGAGTACCATCGAGGGTAAAGGACAATGACCTTATCTATGCAACGGGGGTTATAATCGCAGTGCAGAAAAAATTCACGAAAAACAACAACCGTATGGCTTTTCTGCAAGTGGAGGACCTCTACAGCAGCTTTGAGGTAATTGTGTTTCCGAATGTATTCGAGAAATGCATTTCATGCATAGAGGAAGACAAGATAGTCATCGTCTATGGAAAGATAAGTTTCAAAGAAGAAGAGGAACCCAAAATACTCGCAGAAAACATATGCGCGCTTAATGAGGAAAACATAAAAGGCGTCGGTAAAATAGGCATGCGCTCTTCTAAATCCTCATACGGGTATCAGAGTAAAACAGATGTCGTAAAGGAAAAGCCACCCAAAGAGGACTGCAAGCTGTATATTAAGATAAAGCACTATGACAGGGTTATTCTGCAGTCCATAAAAAAAATACTCGCTAATTACCGGGGCGGGACATCTGTGTATATATATGTTGAGGATCAAGGAAAATCATTCGAAGCGAGCAAGGAACTCTGCGTGTCTCCGAATGAAGGGCTACTTAAAACCCTCAAGGTGGCATTTGGAGATGAAAGCGTAAAGCTTGTGTAAAAATTATAAAAAATACTGATTATCGAGGTGCTGTGAAATGATTAGAAAAATAGGTGTATTTACAAGCGGAGGAGACGCTCCGGGAATGAATTCGGCATTACGCGCAATAGTGCGCTACGGAAAGTACATGGGACTTACTGTTGCAGGAATACAGAGGGGCTACTCGGGACTCATCGAAGGAGATATTCGTGACTTGGACCTTTCCTCTGTGGGCGATATAATCCACCGTGGAGGAACTTTTTTAAAGACTTCAAGGAGTGAGGAGTTCAAGACTGAGGAGGGTTTCAAGAAAGCGCTTGAAATTATTAAAATTTTCGATCTGGAAGCCCTCGTTGCAATAGGGGGAGACGGTACATACAAGGGCCTTCAGAAGCTTAGCGAGAGCGGAGTACCCGTTATTGGATTACCCGGGACAATAGACAACGACTTTGGATATACAGATGTAACCATAGGCTTCGATACGGCAGTAAATACGGTTGTCGATGCCATTTCAAACCTAAGGGATACATCCGTTTCCCATGGACGCATAAACATCGTGGAGGTCATGGGGAGGCATTGCGGAGACATAGCTCTTCATGCCGGATTGGCCGGCGGAGCTGAGAATGTAATCATACCTGAAATATACTACGACACGGATGACATATGCCGAAAAATAATTGAATGCAGAAATCGCGGAAAGATACACAGCCTCATAATAGTTGCCGAAGGGGTAGGCAAACCGTACGAGCTTGCAGAGGAAATCAAGACTAAAACGGGTTATGAAACACGCGTTTCAATACTTGGATATCTGCAGCGAGGAGGGTCTCCCTCAGCCTTTGACAGGATATTGGCAGCGAGGCTAGGGGCAAGAGCAATAGATTTGCTTATGGAGGGGCGCTACGGAATGGCTGTTGGAATAAAGAACGGCCAGATTATAGATGTTCCGATCGAAAAAGTATTCGACTATAAAAAGGTTACAGATGAGGAGTATTACCGTCTTATAGGCATTCTTTCAAAATAGAGGGGGCGCAGTTCATGAGAAGAACAAAAATCGTATGCACAATCGGACCTGCCAGCGAAGACAAGGCTATTTTCACGGAAATGGTAAAAGCCGGGCTCAATGTAGCTCGCCTGAATTTTTCCCATGGCACACACGATGAGCATAAAAAGCGCATAGAAATGATAAAGGAAGTTAGGCGTGAACTGGACATTCCAATAGCCATAATGCTCGACACAAAGGGCCCTGAAATAAGAACCGGGCTTTTTGAGAACGGCTATGCAGAGCTGGAAACTGGCGGACTTTTCGAAATAACGGTGCGTGACATACTCGGGAATGATAAAATGGCGTCTGTATCCTATGAAGGGCTGCCTGGAGATGTCTCAGTTGGCTCAAAGATACTGATTGATGACGGCCTCATAGAACTTGAAGTTGAGGAGATAAAAGACTCCCAAAGTATTATGTGCCGCGTTTTAAACGGCGGGATTCTCAAAAACCGAAAAAGTATAAACATACCCGATGTTCAAATCAATTTACCTGCACTAACAGATGAGGACATAGCCGACATAATGTTTGGAATAGAAAACGACATAGACTATATTGCGGCTTCGTTCATCAGAAAGGCCGATGATGTCAATGCTATTCTTAAGGTGCTTGAGGACAATGGAGCTGGCGACATAAATATAATATCTAAAATTGAAAACAGGCAGGGCGTGGACAATATAGACGAGATAATCGAGGCGTCTAAGGGAATTATGGTTGCCCGCGGAGACCTAGGCGTAGAGATTCTGACCGAGGAAGTCCCTATGGTCCAGAAAATGATAATAAGGAAGTGCAACAATCAGAGCAAGCCTGTAATAACGGCTACCCAGATGCTCGATTCAATGATAAGGAATCCGAGGCCCACAAGGGCCGAGGCTACAGACATAGCAAACGCTATACTCGACGGCACCGATGCAATAATGCTTTCGGGAGAAACCGCCGCCGGTAAATACCCATTGGAATCGATAAGAACAATGGTGAATATAGCGAGAATAACAGAAGAATCCATAGACTACAGAAAGGCCTTGGAAGAACGAAGAAAGCTTAAGACCGAAAGTGTAACCTATGCAGTTAGCCATGCAACCTGCAGCACTGCGCTTGACCTTAATGCGACTGCTATAATAACGACTACATCAAGCGGATACACACCACGCATGGTATCCAAATTTAGGCCAAAGGCTCCAATAATAGCTGCAACAAGCTCCGAAAAAGTTCGAAGGAGAATGGCGCTACTTTGGGGGGTATATTCAGTATCTACTACAGAGGGGCATTCTACAGACGACATATTCAATAAAGCCATCAAGAAAGCCAAAGAGGCAGGGTATATAAAAGACGGCGAACTAATAATAATAACTGCCGGTGTTCCAGTAGGAGTTGCGGGCTCGACAAATGTAATGAAGGTACACATAGTTGGTGAAATACTCATAAAGGGAACAGGAATCGGAAAGAATCATGTAACCGGAAGTGTTTTTGCGGCGCGAGACGCGAAGCAGCTTGAAGGATTTAAAGCAGGAGACATACTGGTATGCGAAAATACCGATATCGATATGATGCATGCCGTTGAAAAATCATCAGGATTAATAGTAGAAGAAGGCGGGTACACGTCACATGCGGCAATAGTGGGGCTTAGCTTAGGGCTGCCGGTAATAGTGGGAGCGCGTGACGCCGTAGAGAAACTGCTGACAGGACAGATAGTAACAATTGATTGCATAAGGGGACTCGTATATAATGGAAAAACGAGGGTAATTTAGGAGGCAGTATTGGAAACCACAGTAAAGATAAGAGCAAGATACGACGAAACGGATCAGATGGGCGTTATCTACCACGCCAACTACTACAAATGGTTCAACATAGGACGCACCGAGTTTCTGAGGGAGCTGGGCTGCGACTATAGAAAACTTGAAAGCTCGGGCATTATATTTCCGGTTATTGAATCGGGATGCAAGCATTTTTATCCCGCATACTATGACGACGAAATCCTTATTAAGGTATGGCTTGCAGAATTTAAGGGAGTACGGATGCGGGTTGCATACGAAATAGTAAATTACGACACAGGCAAAAAGCTTGCCGAAGGATTTACCCTACACGGTATAGTGGACGGAAATCTGAAGCCTGTTCGTGTAAACAGAACAGAAAACGAATGCTTGAAAATACTCATCGAAGCAATGAAGGAGGGAAAAAATGATTAAGAGAACTTTGGGGAGAACAGGACTTGAGGTATCGGTTGTAGGTTTCGGAGGGATACCAATCCAGAGAATTACCAGAGAAGAAGCTGAGATTCTTGTAGTTGAAGCATGCAACAACGGAATCAACTTCATAGATACTGCCAGGGGTTATTCAGTAAGCGAGGACTATATAGGAACTGCGCTTGAGAACAACAACCTGAGGAGCATGGTGATTTTAGCAACAAAATCTCCGGCTAGGGATTACGAGACAATGAAAAAAGAAGTGGAAACAAGCTTGGAAATGCTTAGGACTAATTTTATAGACCTTTATCAATTCCATAATGTTCGCAATACGGAGCAGCTTGAAACCATAATGGGTGAAAATGGAGCTTATAAGGCCCTCGAGGAAGCAAAGGCTGAAGGAAAGATAGGGCACATTGGCATAACATGCCACAGCGCTGATATACTCATGGAGGCCTTGAAAATAGATAAGTTTGAAACAATTCAATTCCCTTACAACTATATAGAAAGCCAAGGCGAGCCGGTATTCGAGCAGGCAACTAAGCAGAATGTAGGAGTAATATGCATGAAGCCTATAGCAGGCGGAGCCATGGAAAAGGGTGAATTGTCCATACAATATATATTAAATAATCAAAACATAACAGTGGCAATACCGGGAATGGACTGCGTTGATCAGGTTGTGAGAAATGCGGCAGTTGGAAACGAATACAAGCCTCTCAAGGCGGAAGAACTCGAGATTCTCGAAAACATAAAAATGGATTTGGGTGACCACTTCTGCAGGCGTTGCGGCTATTGCCTGCCTTGCCCACAAGGAATAGACATACCAACACTATTCAGCTTCGAGGGTTATCACATTAGATACAAAATGAATGATTGGGCCCAGGGACGATACGACAGCCTTCCAAAGCATGCGTCGGATTGCGTAGAGTGTGGACTCTGTGAATCAAGATGCCCGTACGACCTTCCCATAAGAGACATGCTAAAGCATGTGAGCAAAACCTTTGGACAATAAAACCCAGACTGATGAGAATCTCCGATTTCTACGAATGCCTGTGCCCTTTGGGTACCATATGGAAACTGTTATAAATAAATAAATCAAGCTGCCTGTGGAAAAATTCCTGGGCAGCTTGATTTGTTTTTGTTTCTTGGGTTTTTATATTTTGTACTTGTTTCTACTTTCTACTTTCTACTTTCTACTTTCTACTTTCTACTTTCTACTGCTTTTTTACCTTTCTGGATTTATGAAAGCCGGTTTTTCCATAGGCTCCGAGAAGTCGTAACCCTCGAATTGAATTGGGATTCCATTTGCAGTTAGGACAACCTTGTCCACGTTCATTAGGGTAGTTAAGCTATTTAGAAGGGCTTCCACGGCCATGTTTGCAAGATCCGTTCTTTCTCCATACAGCTTCGTTATGTCGGCACTTAAATCAACAGTTATTACGCTTTCGCTTATCTTGTAGTCCAATAATTCGACTGAAGATGGCAGGAAGGCAAAAGCATTTGGTGATTTGACTTCATTGGCAGTTCCTGTTTTAAAAGCCGTAAACATTTGCTCAATGGCTTCCTCATAGTTGGTGGCCACGAGTTTTGCTGGAGCAAGAACCAGTTTGCCTGTTTCTGTTTCCAGGCACATATACGCCATTGGTCCGCCTGTGGTTTTCCACGGAGTGGATATGTCAATTCCGTGAAGGGCTGTTTCGGCAGGTTGCTGATTGATAAGCACCTGAACCTCTTCGATACCAAGATTGTCCCTAAGGGTTCTTGTTATGGCTTCAGCGGCGAACAGGCTTACGCTTGAACCATCATCATAGACTCCCAAATCTCCCGCCGGAAGGCTGAGAGTGGAGACATTGCCCGAAACCCATATATACGGTATGAAAGGAATAGGAGAGCCGCCGGTTAAGCCCATCGAACTCTTGGGTCCATCTGAAAGAGTGTTTATAAGATACCGTACTACGCTTTCCTGTCTGGGGACAGTTCGTGTGACAGGGACAAGATACATATACTGATTGTCCGGATAGTAGAGTATGAAATTCATTAAACCGGATTGGTTTTCAATGGAGCTTGCCGATTCGAAAGTACCGTTTGGCATATACAGAAGATCAGTGAAAGCTTCTTCCATCGAAATTGCCGATTCATCCGCAACATAGATTCTAAGAGAATATGCACCAGATGAAAGCCGGGCAGATTCCTTATCTATATTCACTGAATAGTCAAGGCTTGAAATTCCGTCGGTGGATGAAGAATCTCTTTCCAAAACGAAATCTGATGCTTTAAGAGTCTTTACAGTTTCCCCATTCATTATGAAATCGAAAAGAACGAAGTCGTCAGAAAAATCTTTATTAAAAACACCGTTAATGGTAAACTCTACTTGAGCATAGTTGGAGGAAGAATCTCCACCAGAGTCTATTACCACCTCGTATTCGGAGGTAGTTGAAATTTCGGCAGGATTGTCTCCATTTATTGCAGGCGAGTTGAAAAATGCTGTGTTGAGTGGAATCATCGATACGGTGAAGCATATAGCTAGTATTAGAAGTATATTGAATATTGCTTTAAACATGGATGTGTCCCTCCGATTTTATTTATAATATCATTATAGAATATTTTCGGAGATTTTTCTAATGATTACACGTAAAAAGAAAAAGGAGTAAGAAGATATGGGCTTTAACATAAAAGAGGGCAAGAAATACGACATAAAAATACACGACTTGGGAGACTCCGGAGAGGGAGTAGGCCGCATCGAGGGCATGACAGTCTTTGTGGACGGACTCGTCCCGGGCGACAGGGCTCTTGTCGAAATAATAAAAATGAAAAAGAGCTATGCCATTGGCAAGCCCATTGAGATAAAGGAACGCTCCGACATCAGGCAGAAACCGCCATGTAGCCATTTTCCCGAGTGCGGGGGTTGCCAGATACAAAACCTTATATACCAAAAGCAACTAAAATTTAAAAAGCTAAAAGTTGAGGCCGCACTAGAGCGGATAGCCGGGCTTGACGGAATCAATGTGCAAGAGACCCTTGGAATGGAAAATCCCTTCCACTTCAGAAATAAAGCCCAGCTTCCATTTGGAAAAGAGAACGGAAAAGTTGTCATAGGCTTCTATAGAAAAAAGTCCCACGAGATAGTGGATATTAAAAAGTGCCTCATACAGAATCCTGCAAACGACGAAATAGTCGAAGATTTGAGGGAATACCTAAATAGCGTGGATTATTCCATATACGACGAGGTTGTCCACAAGGGAGTCCTCAGGCATCTTATCCTCAGAAATTCCTATAGGACTGGGGACATAATGGCTGTTTTAGTCACAAACGGAGCAGATTTCCCCAAGAAAAAGGCTATAGTTGCACTCCTTACATCCAAGTTTCCACAGATTAAGACAGTTATACAGAATATAAACAGCAAACGAACAAATGTAATCACAGGGCCCGAGTCAAAAGTCCTTTTCGGAAGTGGAAGAATCACCGACTATATCGGCGATTTTGCATTCGAGCTTTCGCCTCTGTCCTTCCTTCAGGTCAACACAAAGCAGACAGAGGTTCTATACGCTAAGGCCCTCGAATATGCAGATATAGGCAAGGAAGACATAGTATTCGATATATACTCGGGAATCGGAACCATATCCCTTTTCCTCGCCCAAAAGGCCAAGAAAGTTTACGGTATAGAAGTAGTAAAACCCGCAGTCGATGATGCAAACCATAACGCAGAACTAAACGGAATAACAAACGTCGAGTTCCATTCCGGCAGAGCCGAAAAGGTCGTTCCAAGACTATACGAGAGCGGAATCCGCGCGGACGTAGTAGTAGTAGACCCGCCCAGAAAAGGCTGCGAGGAGATAGTCCTCGACACCATAGCCCATATGAAGCCCAAGCGCATCATCTATGTTTCCTGCAAGCCTTCCACCCTGGCACGCGACCTCGCCTACCTCAAGAAAAAAGGTTACATCGCAAAAGAAGTTCAGCCTGTGGATCTCTTTCCGCATTCGACACATATTGAAGCCATAACAATGCTTGTGAAGAAGCGGAGCGACTGAAGAAGCAGATGTACGTCTCATGCAACCTGATCCCTAAACTGAGTTGCCTCTTTGCACACAAAAAACGTAATCTTAAACGAAAGGACTTATAGGATGCTGAGAAATCATATTGTTATATATATAGAATCACTGGGGACGGTACTTTTTGATTTTTGTGGACGGTAATCACTGGTCTCGGACGGTACTTTTTGATTGAAGATTAGAATCACTAGGAACTACTCTTTTTGATTGCGAAAATTGTTCGAAAAAAAGCAATGTCGTATAGGTCGATAGCAAAGCTTTTGGAAGTGTCGTATAGCATAGTTCGAGATGCGGCAACAGAAAGTATGGGTGAATAATCAAAAAGAACCGTCCCCAGTGATTCAGCAGTTTAAGAAAGTGGCAGCAAAGAGTTTACAATGAATTATCAAAATTATGAGGTGAGAAAGTGTATAAACAACTCCTGACGAAAAAATTCTTTCGAGATAATCCGTACTTGGAAAACACCACCCAACGATTTATTTATAGCATCTTTTTATTTGAAGGGGTCGAAGATGCAGCCAATGAAATAGTGATGCAGCAAGTAGGATTAAGTGCTGAACGCCTTGAACAGACCACTCGAGAGAAGGAACTAATCGAGTTAGAACAAAACCCTGAAGAGATATTTCAGCTCTTACGTAAAAAAATAGATGGGGTTAATCGGGTCAACCTGATTAAAAAAGCATTGGAGTTTGAAGAAGTGCTCCTACCTATGGTGACGGAAAAGCTGATACGTAGCAACTATGATATTTTCATTGAAAATTCAATACGGCTTCTAGCTAGAAGTAAAAAAGATTATTCTTCGTTGCTGAAGGAACGGTATGCTGAGATACGAAGCCCTTATGTACAGTCCTTAGTTTGTCTGATTATTGGCTTAAGAGGGGATGAAGGCACTATTCCTTGGATAGTGGACAGATTCTTTGAAATGAAAAAGATGTATCCAGGAGAAACGTATGATCAGGGTCCGCTGCTTGCCTTGCATGAACTTAATCATCGTTTTTATAAAAAATGAAAACCTTCAGCCGCAATTAACGATACTTTGATAACTTTGTGATACCGGAAGGAAGTGAGAAAATGAAGATAGCACTTACGAAAAAATTAGCGGATGCTGTGGGAGTTAATTCTCCATCCGCATACGAAGATGAGAATCCGCTCTTTTATTGGACCGCTAACTGGACAACTGTGTGGCATAATCATAGAACAGAGGATATGATTGTGTTGGTAAACAACGCTACACGCTTTACTGTTGCGATTTACCAAGTCAAGCGGAAAAATCTGAAAAATGTTGAAGAGATGATGAGAACGGCCATTTTAAACACGTTATTGTACATGAAAATAAACCCAGAGCTTGTGGATGAATATTTACGACTAGCAGGAGAAGTAGAGTTTATCAAAAATCACAATAGAAAGACAACGGCGTGGGTAACAAAGGCAGGGGCGGAATGCTCTTTTCATGTTGGAAGAGAATACAATGGTATCTCAAAAATGTTTAGGGATACGGTTGGAGCTACTTCTAATTACAGACTTGTGAATTATTCCGGTAGTACTAACGATGGGTTTGTTCCTTACCTTGCAATGATTAATGCACTAACCGAACTTATTGGAAAGCAATCTTATAAATACCGTGCTTTTGAATTACTGGTTACGCTTGATTTAGAAGTATACAAGGTCGTTCGGAGAATTATCGTTCCTGCAGACCTGAAATTTGAACAGCTACATAAAGTGTTACAGTCGGTGTTTAGCTGGAAAAGTTACCACCTTTATGACTTTACCATCCTTGGCGGTGATATGCATAACCCAATTGCCAGAGTTGTTCCAGATGAGGAGAGTTTGGAGTGCGATGAAGACGCTATTTTAATGGAAGGGCATACATTGTCAGATTTTTTGCCTGAGCACAACCAGATGATCTATACCTATGATATGGGCGATAACTGGGAGCATGAAATCCATCTTATGCGTGTAATCGAGGATCATGACAAGGAATCACCGTACTTGATGGAAGCAATTGGGCAAACACCACCTGAGGATGTCGGTGGAGTAGGAGGATTTGTGAACTTCCGTGAAATTATGCTGAATCAGAGTCATCCGGAATATGAGGATATGAAGGAATGGGCTAGGTTCTGGCAAACAGAACTTAGTGATTGGCAAAGCCATCCAAAAGTCATTCATGTTTAATTGGAAACAACATCAACATCAACATCAACATCATTCTCAACCGTAAGAATGAATTTCATGCTTGTTAGAGAAGACGTATTATGTGTGAAAGTTGTATAGATGGCTATATTAAAGGATTTGATTGGAGCGTGTAAATTGAATTTTGACATCCCTTGAGACCTTTGATTTCAGTAATGAAACAAGAAAAGTGCATTTGCATTGAAAACCTATGGCTGTGAACTAGTGCTGAATACCCTCCGCCAAGGAACCAATAGGTTCTAACGACATCATTATTGTCTACTCAAGGCATATTGAAGCCATAACACTGCTTGTGAAGAAGCAGATGTACGTCTCATGCAACCTGAGTTGCCTCTTTGCACACAAAAAACGTAATCTTAAACGAAAGGATTTATAGGATGCTAACAAATCATATTGTTATATATATATTAGATATAATTGCCCTCTTTTTTCTATTCGGATTATTACACAGCAATAATTTTCTGAGCAAACAGCGTAAAAGGTCATTTTCATACGGTATTGTTTTTACTGTTATTGTTATTATATCTGAGGTTGGAACGATATTAGTCAGTGGGGGAAGTGCCGAAATGCGTAGCTTTAGTATTTTTTTTAATGTTCTTGGTTTTGCGCTTACGCCTGTTATTCCAATTGTTTTAATCGCTATTTTTGACACAAAGATTATCCAAACGCATAAATTATTTTTGCTGCCGACAATCCTCAATTTTGTAGCCGTCATGTTATCACCATTGTTCGGGTTGATCTTTTATGTTGATGTAAACAATTACTACCAAAGAGGCAGTATTTTTTTATTTTTCGTTATTGTTTACATTATCAATATAATATTCTTTGTTATTGCCACATTGTATACAGGCCAAAAATTTCTTTATCCAATTAAATGGAAAATAGCCAGCTTGTCTTTTTTTACCGTGGCAGGCACATGTATTCAGCTTTTTGTTCCATCTGTATATTCCTCATGGCATTGTGTGACATTGTCTTTGCTCTTGCTTTATATTTTACTATCCGAGTTTGAAGGCAGTTTTGATACATTAACTAAGTTTTACAATCGGGCGGCTTTTGAGAAAGCATCAATACAGTTGGCAGGTAAAAAAAAGTTTTCCGTCATAATTATGGATATCAACAATTTTAAAGAAATTAACGACACTTATGGGCACGAATATGGAGATACGGTATTAAAAGAGGTGGCGGCGATAATAAGAGATTCTTTTGATGATAACTGCAGCTGCTATCGTGTAGGTGGCGATGAATTTTATACTATTCGCAGAGATGCAAACCTAAATAAGCTTGAACATCAGCTTAAGAGCATCACAAACAACCTTGCAAAAGAACGTCAAAAAGACAGATGCTTGCCGACGGTCGCATATGGATACAGTATTTTTGAAGGAGATAAAACTCTAGACTTTCAAAAAATATTGAAGGAAGCCGACGATCAGATGTATTACTACAAACATCTACAAAAAAATAGCATTTTGATAAACTGTTCCAGGTGATTCAATGCACGCGGAGACGGTTTGTTTGCTGGCAAGAAAATAAGATGTTTTTTCGTAGGTTTCACTGTCACTATAAAATTTGCATGGCTAAAAATTATTTTGCTAAATACCATATATGAAGTAAAATTGGAATATTGGGAGTTTAAAATCAGAATAGAATAAAGGGAAGACGAAATTGGTCTATACCTGTGGATGCTATTAAATCAATGGGGACGGTTCTTTTTGATTGCAGAAAAAATGATATTATAGAAGTAAGATGGATAATAGGCAATGCATCTGGAATGAATGAACTGATTAAAGCAGTGGGATGGGGCAATGTCATTAAGTTGAGGATAACGTATAATTAGTTTCGAATGAATTATATCAGTATTCGAGAGGCAAGTGAAAAAACGAAAAATTAGCAAGAGCTATATCAATAGAAAAATAAGATGATAAATATTAGGTTAAGAAAATGAGGAGAAATAAAATGAAATTCATTTCATGGAATATTGATTCATTAAATGCAGCCTTAACAAGTGATTCAAATAGGGCGGTGCTCACAAGAAAAGTAATTGATACAATCTTGGAGAAAAATCCAGATGTAATTGCTTTTCAAGAAACGAAATTACCTGCAAAGGGACCAAGTAAGAAGCATATGGAAAGTTTAGCGGAGTCTTTCAAAGGTTATTCATATAGTTGGAGAAGTTCTCAGGAACCGGCTAGAAAAGGTTATGCAGGGACTATGTTTTTATATAAGGATAAGTATTCTCCTAAGGTTATTAATCCTGAGATTGGAGCTCCTGATACTATGGATTTCGAAGGAAGAATTATGACCTTGGATTTTGGAGAATTTTATCTTACGCAGGTATATACTCCAAACGCAGGAGATGGTTTAAAAAGGTTGAAAGAAAGACAAGTCTGGGATGAAAAGTATGCCAAATATCTTCGTAGTCTTGATAAAGAGAAACCAGTTTTAGCAACAGGAGACTATAATGTGGCTCATAAAGAGATAGATTTAGCTAATCCACAGAATAATCATAGATCAGCAGGTTTTACCGATGAAGAACGTGAAGGTTTTACAAATTTACTAAACAAAGGTTTTACAGATACTTTCAGATATCTTCATGGTGATGTTACAGGTGTATATTCCTGGTGGGCACAAAGGGTGAAAACAAGTAAAATCAATAATGCTGGCTGGAGAATTGATTATTGGCTAGTTAGTAATAGGCTAGCTGACAAGCTTGTTAAATCTGAGATGCTAGACGCTGGTGAAAGACAAGACCATACACCAACTATGTTGGAAATTGATTTCAAGTAGGATTTTAAGTTCTGAGTAGATTGCTCAGAACTTTTTTGTTCAATATTATCAAATGATTTTATAAATAAACAATAGGATTATAGTGAATAGTAAGTAGATGAATAATTTTAGCATTTTATAGATTTGACAAGAATATAACGTTGTAATACAATGTAATACAAAGAGAGGTGGTAATTATGTCTACAATTTCACTTAGATTAAATGATAGGGATGATGAACTAGTGAGAAAATTTGCGGCGATTCATAATATATCGGTCTCAGAATTAATTAGGAATGCCATTATTGAAAAGATAGAAAATGAAATTGATGTTGAATTATTTGATAAAGCAGTTGCTGAGACAAAAGCAGTTTATACCTTAGATGAGACTAAGAAGAAATTGGGATTATGATGAATTGGGAAGTTGAATTTACTGATATTGCTATTAAAACATTAAAAAAGCTAGATAAGCATACAGCTGCTATGATTATTGGCTATATCGAAAAAAATTTAGTGGGTGATATAAATCCAAGATCCTTAGGAAAGCCACTTGTAGGTAATCATAAAGGTAAATGGAGATACAGAATAGGTGATTTTAGGTTGTTGTGCAAAATAGAAGACAAGCGAGTTATAATTGTTGTTGTGCAAGTAGGTAACAGAAAGGATGTTTACAAGAAAAAGTAGAATCTGTGACCCTTATGACACATGTAGACTAGTGGTCACTGCTATCGCAAATAAGACAAGGGGACAGGCACCTTGTCCGATAAAATAAAACAATAGACAAACCGTCCGCAGTGATTATGTTGTTTTTGACTTTCAGATCCGTCTATGTCGGAGGTGGAGGTGCAGACAAAACCAGGAATTAGCAACATCAGATAAACCATGAGGTGATGCAAATGAAAACAGAGCGGTTCATCTACAACTTGAACTATCCTATTTATGAAAAAGAAAGTTGCGAAATTGAAGTGCGATCCCTTTTTAAATTTGATTTGAAAGAAAAAGTCTTTTTTGAAAGTAGGAAAGTTCATCCTTCCGTAAGCCCATTTTTAAAAAACAGGTTGGAGATTATATACAAAGCTTCCACGTTTTTAGAAATCATAGAGTCGATAACGAAAGATAAGATAGCGGCATCGGATTTCAAGGTCAAATATGTGAAATTGGGAAAAGACGACCCGCATTTCAAGAAAAGAAGAGAGTATTGCAAAGCAATAGGTCTTATTATCGAGGGGTTTCCTTGTTTCGCTGCACCTAAAAATACATTTGGGATCACTTTTTACAAGGGGAACTGGTACTTTGGAAAATTAGCAGAGAGAAGTCTTTATTGGAAAGTGCACAAGAATAAACCGAATTCGTATTCTAGTTCTTTAGGTCTAAGTACCGCAAAAGTTCTTATAAATATTGCGGGGAATGGCGATACATCCAAACGATTAATAGATCCATGTTGTGGTGTCGGGACTGTACTATTAGAAGGTGTTTGGGCAGGATATGATATTACAGGGTGGGAAATAAATAGTAAAATTGCTGAAAATGCTCGAGAAAACTTGAAACACTTTAACTATGAAGTTAAGGTTGTTACTGGAGATATTCAGGATATAGATGACAGTTTTGATGCTTCCATTGTAGATCTTCCATATGGTAATTGCAGCTTTAAAAATGATGAAAATCAATTGAAAATAATTAGGAACGCTAAAAGAATATCAAAAAAAATCGTATTGGTTTCGGCAGAGGATATAAGAGATGAAATCGTAAAGGAAAATCTCGAAATAATAGATAGCTGTAAAATAAGGAAAAATGAAAAGGGTGATTTTTTGCGCTATATCTGGGTATGCAAAGTAGGATAGATGAAATTTGCTCCAAATGATGAATAACTTCAGCTAAAAAAGTTGGAATGCTGATAATAATAAGCATGACAAAGCTCTGAAACAACCTATTTAAGGTAATTTCAGAGCTTTTTTATGTGTTTGAAAAATATTTTAACCATCCTAGTTAAAAGGAGCATAATTTTTCATGATTTTTTCTGCTGTTTTTAGGCCATCCACTGCAGAAGACATAATACCCCCGGCATAGCCGGCGCCTTCTCCCATCGGATAGAGACCGTGAATATTTGAGGCATTATTTTCGTTGCGAGTAATTCTTAACGGGGAGGAACTTCTGGTTTCCACACCGGTCATAACGGCATCCTTCATGGCAAAGCCTGCAAGTTTAGTATCGAAATGAATAAGGGCTTCTTTCATAGTTGCTATGACATAATCTGGTAAACAGTCTTTCAGTGGTGCAAATGTAAGGCCTGGCTTATAGGTGGGCCTTACCTTGCCCCAGGTGGTACTGGTTCTATCAGCCAGAAAATCGCCGACTAGTTGTACTGGTGCATAGTAATTTTTGCCACCAAGATCATAGGCAAGGCGTTCCCATTTCCGTTGAAATTCGATCCCTGCCAGAGGATGATCACTGCCAAAATCAGAGGGTTTTACCCCCACAAGCAAGGCTGAATTAGCATTTTCACCGTTTCTGCGATGTTCACTCATGCCATTGGTAACAACTCCTTGTTCTTCAGAAGCGGCTGCAACGACATAGCCACCAGGGCACATGCAAAAGGTGTAGGCCGATCGACCATTTTCAGAGTGGTAGGAAAGTTTGTAATCCGCTGCTCCCAATCCAGGCTGTCCTGCAAAAACACCATATTGTGCTTGGTCAATGATTTTTTGAGGATGTTCAATTCGCACACCGATGGAAAAAGGTTTTTGAGTCATCGCAATGCCGCTATGATGCAATACTTCATACGTGTCCCTAGCACTGTGACCGATCCCGAGCAAAGCAATCGAACAGTGGATTTTCTCCTGATCATTAATTACAAGTCCAGAAAGAAAACCATCATCAATAATAAAGTCAGTCACTTTTGCTTTAAACCTTACATCTCCACCAGCTGCGATAATTTTTTTTCTGATATTTATTATGGTTTCACGCAGAAGATCGGTTCCGATATGCGGTTTGCCCGAATACAGTATTTCTTCTGGTGCTCCGGCTTCAATAAAGGCTTTTAAGATGCGACGACAGCGATTGTCATTGATTAAGGTTGTTAGTTTTCCGTCCGAAAAGGTTCCAGCGCCACCTTCTCCAAACTGCATATTGCTTTTGGTATTGAGGGTCCCAGTTTTCCAGAAGGCACTAATTTGGGATGTCCTAGTATAAACATCGTCTCCCCGTTCAAGAACAATGGGTGCATAGCCATGCTTAGCTAGGGTTAAAGCAGCAAAAAGACCGGCAGGTCCCATGCCAATGATGACTGGTCGCTGAAGCAATTTTTCATTTCCTGTTTGCACTTCATCAGAGGTTAAATTCGGGGTTCGTTCGATGCCGTTTTTGCCATATCTTTTGAGAAGATTATTTTCTCTTTTTGCTGAAACATCAACGGTGTAGATGTAAACAATCGCATCTTTTTTTCTGGCATCGATGGATTGTTTGACTATTTTAAAATTAATCAAGTCTTTAGGACTAATCATCAATTTAGAAAGGATTGCGTTTTTCAAAGCGAGTCTTTCTGAATCATGATTGACCACCTTATTGATTCCTATTTTAAGATTACTAATTCGTATCATTTAATTCTCCTGTTCTTATTTGAAAGTGCGTAATAAATGACAGTCAAAAAAATCCTGCGTCATTATACATATAACCTGACATGTGCTGTGAATATTTTTAGTTAAAGTTTTTTCCTGTTGACTAAATCATACATTTATTTGATGTGAAATTCAACTATGGTGAGGATGAAATGGAAGACGAAATTTGAGGACTTACCTTTGAAATTACCATCTTTTTTTCAAACCAATACACTTGGTCCAGAAAAGCTTTATTTGGTTGTCTGGGATTTCAAGGGATCTCGATTTAATTTTGTACGGACAAGGGGGCAGGCACCTTGTTCGATATAATAAAGCAATAGGGGAATCGTTCCCGGTAATCACATAAAAATGGCGTACCACAAGTGTAAATAACTTATAGTACGCGAAAAGGAGCGGAAAAAATCCGCTCCTTTCCTTTCTTGATGCCGGCTTTAACCAATGCTTTCTCCGGTCAAGCAGGCCTATCCAAGTCGTACAATATCCACTCGATTGTTATGCGTTTCATCCGGTCTTCTTTCTTCGATTGTACGAAGCAATCAGAAGCCAAAAGGCCACATTGATCAAAAACAATCCAGCCACCGTCAAGCCGATTCCTTTTTTCTCTTCCATGATATTGCTCCTTCCTTTTCTTATCTCATTCAATCAATACAGAATAAAATCCATTCCTGCAAATGATTTCCGCCGATCCTGCGGCTACAACCGCATCATTTCCGTATTCTTTCGCTTCAATCTGTATATCTACGTAATATTCAGCTTCCTGGCCATCAATTCCCGGCCACACCGTGGGAATATGATCCTATTGCTACGGCCCCTTCAGCGCTGTATACTTTTCTCTTCATCTCAAAGCCTCCTCATTCAATATATATGCCTATATATACCATTACCCCTAAGCAGTTTCGTCAAACCGCCATTTGCCGTGTAATGCCTTAAATCAAGAAGAAAAGAATTGAGTGTGCAATATGTTTTCACTTCATTTGGTTTTGCTCATCGCTCTCCTTTTCGAAGTTCCGATTTAAGCATGGGATCACTATATATTTGAGTCTGTTGTTTGACATTCACATATATCTTGTGCAAGAATATACACTGAGATTATAATATAATTTGCCAATGACTGGACAGCAATGAACAAAAATGATAGTATAAATAGTTGGATCATCATTTTGTGGATGAAATTGCAAAACTACTAATCAAGTGAATTTGCGACGAAATAAGAAAAATCTCTTGAAAAGCGAGAGATTTTTAATTTTGAACAAGAGAAATAAGATAATCTCAGTCAAATGTGACTGTAAAAAATAATCAAAATAAGAATCAAAAGGAGAAATAATATTGTTATTTGAAAATTTAAATGTAATTGAACCGATACAAAAGTCTTTGAAAAATATTGGATACACTAAAGCGACACCCATACAGGAAATGGCTATACCGCCCTTGCTTAAAGGAAAGGATTTATTGGGATGTGCGCAAACTGGTACCGGAAAGACGGCGGCATTTGCAATACCAATTTTGCAAGGGCTTTTAGCTAAACCCCAAAAGACAAAAGGAAAAAGAAAAATAAGGGCATTAATATTAGCGCCTACGAGAGAACTTGCAATTCAAATCAATGATAGCTTTAAAATTTATGGTCGAAATCTAGGGCTTAAAACACTGGTTATTTATGGAGGGGTATCACAAAATCCTCAAACTAAATATCTAGGGATTGGAATAGATATATTAGTTGCAACGCCAGGTAGACTACTTGACCTAATAAATCAAAAGTTTGTCAACTTGAATAATATTGAAAACTTTGTACTTGATGAGGCAGATCGCATGCTGGATATGGGAATGTTTCAAGATGTAAAAAAAATCATTAAACATATTCCTGATGAGAGACAAACCATGTTTTTTTCTGCAACCATGCCTGCTGAAATTTCAAAACTTGCAGACAATCTACTGAAGAACCCGGTTAAGATAGAGATAACACCGGTATCTTCGCCGGTTGATATCATAGAACAGTCAGTTTATTACGTGAACAAAAAAAATAAAACAGACTTATTAATTCATTTGTTGAAAAACGAGTCTATAGCTTCAGCATTGGTATTTTCAAGAACAAAGCATGGAGCGGATAAAATAGTAAAAGTTTTATTGAAGGCTGGAGTCGAAACCCAAGCGATTCATGGAAACAAATCGCAAAACGCAAGACAATTGGCTTTAAAGAATTTTAAAGATAAAAAAACAAGAGTCTTGGTTGCAACGGATATTGCAGCTCGCGGAATTGATATAAATGAATTATCACATGTGTTTAATTATAACTTGCCGGAAGTTCCGGAAACTTATGTCCATAGAATAGGTCGTACCGGGAGAGCAGGTCTTGGGGGAATAGCTATTTCCTTTTGCGATCAAGAAGAGAAGATTATGCTGCGAGACATTCAAAATCTGATAGCTAAAAAAGTACTTGTAGTTGAAGATCATCCCTACCCGCTAATAGAAATGCCAATTGCTTCAAGACAGGCATCTGTCAAAAAATCTTTAACACCAAGGAAATCTGCATTTAAGCGTAAAAGTGATAAAGAAACAAGTTATTCAAAAAGTAGCGAGGGCAGCAAAAATAAAAAGCGATATTATTCTAAGAAGAAAAAAGAAGCTTAACATTGAAATATCCTTATTATTGCAATAAAAAAATTATATCCTCAAAGATAGATATTTAAAATAGTTGAGTTGGAAATTAGAAAATCACTGAGGACGTATTGATATTTCGAATTGTAAGGTTTGAAATGCACAGCAAATCAGAAAAGGCAGACCTGACTTAATAATTAAGTCGGGTCTGCCTTTTTTATTCGAGCATAGGAGTGGATTGTTTTAACCTTATAAAAGAAGGCATATGTATTTAATGAACCTTACAGTTTAATAAATGTATAATAATCTGCATTGACATTGGAAACGAGAAGCATATAATAAACAACGTTGTTTTAAATTAATCATAAGGTCGGAAAGAAGGGTTGAACGTAAAAATAAATGTCCGAATCAATGGGATTATTCATTAGGCAAATTGAAATGGATTGATAAAACAAAAAACTAAGGGTCATAAAAAATGCGGTTTTGGCAAGGGGACAACAACATATTACTGAATGAGGTGTAGAGCAGTGGAATTAAATCATATATTAATAGTAGTATTAATCTTTGTAACAACATATATTATAATAATATCAGAGAAAATAAATAGAACTTCGATAGCGCTCTTGGGAGCGGTTTTATTGATGATTTTTAATATAATCAACCAGGAAGAGGCAATAAATCATATCGATTTCAATACTATCGGTTTATTGATTGGTATGATGATAGTCGTTAATATAATGAAGCGAAGCGGCATATTTACATACGTGGCAATAAGAGCTGCAAAAATTGCGAAGGGCGATCCTTGGAAAATAATCGTCGTTTTCTCGATTATAACAGCGGTTTTTTCGGCGTTATTGGACAATGTGACTACGATTCTTCTCGTAGTCCCTGTCACTCTAGTTATTACGGACACATTGGAAATGAATCCGACACCATTCTTGATTCCGATGGTATTGTTTGCAAATATAGGAGGGACTGCAACACTCATTGGCGATCCACCGAACATTATGATCGGAAGTGCGGCAGGATTGGGATTCACGGATTTCCTGTTAAATTTGGGGCCGGTAGTGCTTGTTATATTTATTGTGACAATTTTGATTTTGAAATATACGGGTAGCAATAATTTTCATGTTGATGAAGTAAAGAAAAAAAAGATAATGGCTTTTGACGAAAAATTAGCTATCAAGGATTTGGCATTGCTAAAGAAAAGCCTGTTTGTACTGGCTATGACAATTGTAGGGTTTATGTTCCATCAGTCGCTTGGTTACGACTCCGCAACGATTGCATTGCTTGGGGCATCGGTTTTGCTTGTGATTTCCCAAATAGATCCGGAAGAAGTTTTGATTGAAATTGAATGGCCGACAATTTTCTTTTTCGTAGCATTGTTTATATTGGTTGGAGGATTGCAAGAAGTTGGTATCATCGATTTTTTAGCATCCAAGTTGCTTGACATTACAAACGGTAATTTATTTGCAACAACCATGTTTGTTTTATGGGGCTCGGCTATTGCATCGGCTTTCTTGGACAATATACCTTTTGTTGCAACAATGATTCCACTTATCAAGAGCATAGCGGTGCTGGCATCTTTAAATGTAACGCCGCTATGGTGGGCGTTGGCTCTTGGAGCATGTCTTGGAGGAAACGGGACATTGATCGGAGCTTCTGCGAACGTTATAGTTGGCGGAATGCTCGAAAAACATGGCTATAAATTAAGTTTTGCAAAATATATGAAAACAGGATTTCCAATCATGTTGGTCAGCATATCAATTTCAAGCGTATATCTTGCGGTGTTTTATTTTTAAGGAGGCGTAAATCATGAGAAAGTTTTTAGATGCAGAAATAACGCAACATACTATGAAGTTACAGCAGATGGGAGCGAAGGTGCAGGTAATAAACAGCAAACTATGTTATGTAAATTTCGATATAAGCGGGTTTAAAATTCAATATGTGTACAATGTGAATAAAAAAGGAAATTATTTTCTCGAAAGAATTAAACCGTATCCTATGCCAATCAAGGAATTTGAATTGGAGCAGGATGTAATCGACATTATTGAAGTGGATGTAGAGCAGTTCAAGAGTGCTTTGAAAAGCCATAACATTGAAGAATTCATTAACATTAGCAGAACGCTAAATAAAACGCTAAAAAAATTCGAGGATTTATTCTTATATTATAATATTCCGGGAAAAGAAATTGATAATATTGTTGAAAAACTCGAATCATTCGAAAAAGAGATAGATGATTTGGAAACAAAATCAGAAAGATTGTATTTCAAGAAAGAACCCGAAAATTTGTAGAACGACCGAAGATCTTTGTCAGAGGGTATTGATGGAAAGGTTGTTTCAATTATCTTGTGATTGTAGAGAAATTGAAATAGGCTGCTAACTATCGTGGCATTGTTGACAAGAAAATACTTCGAAACGAGGGGAAAAGCAAAACGATAACGTTTTCGGAAAATGCTTTGGAAGAAGGAATTTAAGGCAAATAATGGGATACAGGCATCTGGCGGGATGTTTGTATCCCATTATTTTCGTCGGAGTTTTTGTTACCAACTATTAGTTATGGGTATCTATATTATGGTTAGC
>JAENWJ010000016.1 GCA_016649995.1 Peptostreptococcaceae bacterium | reverse complement strand
TATCTCATAATCGATGATGAAATAACACTGGTGGATTTGGTTGACTCGAGATTCTTTGGTGAAATGCTCGAGAAAATTGAATCATTGGTTCCGATATCAAAGATAGACCATGTAATAATAAACCATGTGGAGCCCGACCATTCCGGGGCCTTCCCGGATATGATGAAGATGATTCCGGATGCCAAGATACACTGCACGCTAAAGGCCAAGGAGGCTCTCCTTAAATACTATTACGGAGAGGAATACGACTACAATGTAGTTAAAACCGGAGATGTCTTAAACATTGGCAAAAGGAATCTTCATTTCATAGAATCCAAAATGCTGCACTGGCCGGACAACATGATGACATTTGTGCCTGAGGACAAGCTACTCTTGTCAAACGATGCCTTTGGACAGCACCTGGCAAGCTCGCATCTTTTTGACGATGAAAACGATATGGAAATGGTAATGAGAGAGGCAAAGACATATTACGCCAACATTCTCATGCCGTATGCTCCATTGCTTATCAGAAAGATAGAAGAAATTCAAAAAATGAATCTTGATATGGACATGATAGCGCCTAGCCACGGAGTCGTATTTAGAAAAGATCCGGGCAGAATAATTGATGCCTACCTTAAATGGGCAAAACCTGAAATGAAAAAGAAGGCTGTAATAATCTACGAAACAATGTACGAGAGTACCGCCAAGATGGCAAGGGCGATTGTTGAAGGCCTGTCCTCCGAGGATATTGAGGTAAAGCTATACAAGGCTGATTCATCGGACTTCACCAGCATCTTTTCAGAGATTGTTGACGCAAAGGCCATACTTATTGGATCATCAACATTCAACAACGGAATGATTCCACAGATAAGCTATTTTCTCGAGGAGGTTGTTGCGCTTAAACCCAGAAACAAGATAGGGGCGGCATTCGGTTCCTACGGATGGGGAAAGGGCGCAGTCAAGAAGATAGAGGCTCGAATGAAGGAAATGGGTGCAGACCTTGTTGAGGATGGACTTGAAATACAATATGCTCCATCTCAAGATGAATTGAAGCTATGCTTTGAGTATGGAAAAGGAATCGGTAAAAAGATTCAGGAGACATGTGGAAAATAGTAAGATTAAAATAATACAGAAAAAGTCCCGCCCTTGTGCAATGGCGAGGCTTTTTCTGTATTATGAGGTTTTTAAAGCCCAAGAAATCTCAAACTGCTGTCAAACTGGGTGTTGAGGACATAATTCAAGTGTTTCTTTTCCTCTTTCATTATGGTTTTGAATTCTTCGGGAACCAATTCCGGGAAGAGGCTCCTTACTTGCTCGACAAAGATAATGGAATCACGTTCTACTTTTTCGGCAATTACCAGAGCGTCTTGTTTGTTGTACCTGTTTTTAACATCTGCGTTTTGGAATATGTGGGTTTTAATAAGCATTTCCGTGTATTCCAAATCTTCTTCGGACAATTCTAGCATACCTCCGTTAGGAAGTTTTTCCAGAAGCCCTTGATAAATCTTTTCGTGTCGCAGTTCATCCGATGAAAGGTTTTCGAACAATGCCTTGGCTTTCTTGTCTTTCATATTTTCGGCTAAATTCTTATAAAGCTTTGCTACCTCCGCCTCGTGAAGGATGATGGTTTTAAAAAGTTTTCTTCCGTCAAACTCTTTCATATTATATCTCCTTTGCTATTAATAATTTAAAATGCTCTATTCGAATGTTTACCCATTTAGGTGCGCAACTAACAACTTATGGAAAAAAATTATAAAAGCGCTGCGGATTTTGCGAGCTTGTCGCAAAGGATGTTTTGGAGATGGTTTCTATGAGACTTGACCCATTCCATTTCAATATATTTCCCGTCGGTGAGTTTTTTTGAATTTTTTCCAATCGTCAATATTCTTGACTCTCGTTCCGTTCGCTGTGTGCTAGTCGTTAAGCTTCCAATTCCATATCACTTCTTCCTTAAGTCCCAAAGATCGAATGAGCGGCCGCTCTTGTTTATAAGCTTGCGGCGAATGTCAAGATGTATGAATCCGTCATAGAAACCTATGCCTTTAAAACCGGCATGAACGGCGAAAACCATTATGTGTTCCTTGTCGTATGAGTTCATCTTGATGTCGGCGGCTTGTCCCAGCATATGGAGGCTTTTGGGAGACCCGTTTACCCTGCGGTTCCATTCCTGGGTGCGGTATCCGGATGTTATAATCAGAGGCCTTTTGACAAGAAGCCTAAAGGATTCCAGTCTTTCAATGAGCTCCATTTCGATAAAGACCTTGCTCGGGATATCGCCAGGGTCTTTGCATACAAACTCAGATATGTAAAAGTGGTCAGAAAGCTTTATGTTTCTTGTAAGGTAATACACGCGAATCATCTCCTTTATTATAGAAATGACCCGTGTTTTTATTTTTTACATCAGTTTCTGACTATTTTATTTCTTCCAGCCTCTTTTGCCGCATATAAGTTTCGATCCGCCCTTTGAATAAATTCTTCAACATCAATTTTATCGTTTTTCAGTGTATGCATTCCGAAGCTGCATGTGATTTTTATATCCTTGCCCTGAAATACGTTATCCTCTTTCTCTATAGACAGCCTCAGATTTTCGATAATCTCAAGGGCTCTAAAACGACCGTGCGGTTTTCCAAATTTATCGGAAGAGCCGTAACTCTATACGGCTTTTCACCGTATAGAGGGCGTTCATGAATTCGATTTTGTCGAGAAGTTTTGCATATGACATGGTTTTCATCGGCGAATCAATCTCCTTTAAGTAATATTTTACCGTTTTAATCTGTTTATATTATATAATATATATGGCTTAATTTTAAAGATTTAAACATGTGGGGGGATATTCATGGAAAAATCAGGCATTATAGAAAAAGCTCTAAAGCTCGCAGTTGCGGCACATGAGGGACAGACGAAAAAAGGTACAGACGTTCCGTATATAGTGCACCCTGTCGAGGTTGCAATAATATTGATGAAAAACGGCGCTTCTGATGAAATGGTGACTGCAGGAATTCTCCATGACACGCTTGAGGATACCGATGTGTCCGAAAAGACAATCCGGGATGATTTTGGGGAGAAAGTTCTCGGGTATGTAATAGGTGCATCGGAAGTTTTGGAAAACAGAGACAAGGTTTCATGGAAGGAAAGGAAGGACCATACGGTTAGGTTTCTTGCTGATGCTCCCGTGGACATAAAGATGATTAGCTGCGCTGACAAGCTTAGCAACATAAGGAGCGTAGGAAGGAATAACCCTAAAGAGAAGGACGACTTTTGGAACAGGTTTAATGCCGGATATGAGGACCAGAAATGGTATTATAAATCGCTTATTGAAAGCCTTTCGAAGCTAGAGGGCATTGCCATGTATGAGGAATTCAAAATCCTTGTTGAGAAGATTTTTGGCGATTGAGCAAAATATCCATTAGAAAGCGAACCCGTATTTTTGCAAGAGTCAGCTTTAACGTTTTTTATTATTTTCCTTTTTGACATGAAAATCATTTTCCGAGATTCCGCATATCGGGCAACGCTTGATTCCAAGATATTTGTCCTTTACAAACATTACCTTTTGCCTGCAATAGGGACACCAAAACAGACCTTTTTCAAGAACCAGTCCCGAAGGTTTTTTGCCCGGGCAGGAAACAACTAGGTGTTTAATGTATGGCTTGAAGACCGTCTTCTCGAAGCTGTTTTCAAAAAACTGCTTCGTGTCGCTTTTAAAGTCCCAAAGTGAGATTTGGTTGTCAAGAATCTTACCTTTCACGCGATGCACCTCCCAGGCTCCTTTTTAATATTATATCATAGGCCGCGAGAGTGCAAAATGCATTTAAAGCCTTAATTTTCCGGGTCTAATCGCGCAAATTCGGCATCCTCAACTGTTCTTTTCGGTTTTGTGATAAATTCAATTATGTTTTCTATGAGAGATTTGTGCTTGATTTCCTGATCTGCCAAAAATCTGAAGGCTTTTTTTGCTTTCGGATCATCGGTTTCAGAGAAGGCATTCTCATAAATGCGTATGCTTTCGTGTTCCATTTCGATTGCTTTTTCATATACTTCAAGGTTTTCAGAATTGCAAAGAGATTCCTTGTTGGTTTTTAAGGATGAAATAAGCAATTCTGTAGCATTTTCAAGCAAACCGGTTTCCTTTTCCATACCATCATACTTGTCGATATTCTTTAGGATGTCGCAATGCTTTTGCTCTTCTTCGGCCAGCATGTTAAAAATTTTCTTGATTCCGGGATTCTTCGAGCATCCGGAAAAATTTTCATAGTATTTTTTAGCCGCCTCTTCTTTTTCAATTGCATAGTCTTGAATTTTCATTAAATTTCCTCCTTTTCATATGCATTCGTTCAATTGATACCCGACATTATTTTTTTAAAACAGCATAAAAAAGGGATGCGAAGCGATGGAAAGTGTATAATGTAGAAGGGGTATTAAAATGAAAAAACTTTACGAATTTAACATGGTCGACAATATCGTATTAACAAAAAAGTTTGTTATACTTTATTTTTCATCAAAGGAATGCGACGTGTGCGAAGTTTTTGGAATGAAATTGGAGGAGCTCTTGAAGAAATATCCGGAAATCGATTGTTACAGAATCGATATGGACAAGCGGCCTGAGGCCGCAGGGAAGTTCGGTATTTTTGCGTTGCCGGGAATCATAGGCTATGTGCACGGAAAGGAAACAATAAAAGAATCGAGATATATAAGTATAAAGGAGCTTGCAGGCAAGATTGACCGATATTACGACATTATATTTTAAGATACCGGAATCAAAGAACTTTGCGGTTTTAATCCTAAGGGAGAAGTAAACCCCGGAAGAGCCATCCGGGGTTTACTTCTAGCATATTCAAAACAATTAAAATTTCATTATTAATGGCTAACGGCTGAAAAGACGCATTATGAATGTGGCAATCAGAAATACAGGTATGGC
Source organism: Peptostreptococcaceae bacterium (assembly GCA_016649995.1). Taxonomy (NCBI): domain Bacteria; kingdom Bacillati; phylum Bacillota; class Clostridia; order Peptostreptococcales; family Peptostreptococcaceae; species Peptostreptococcaceae bacterium. The sequence goes on along the minus strand of JAENWJ010000016.1, from coordinate 26,797 downwards.
GTAAAATAGGAATTTTAAAGTGAGCCCGAGAAGAGAGAACAGAACAGGCAGAACTATGAATATGAATATCGCAATCTTTGCGATGGACCAAAGGGAAGAGAAGAACACGTTTCCCTCCGGACTTCCTGTTTTTTTGCGGCTCCGTCTTTGTTTCTTCTGCATATGCTCTATTTCTTCTATTTTTTTCTCCACATCGGGATCTATTTCAATCGTTTCGAATTCAACGTCCTTAAAATCGCCTTTGTAGTCATTTTCGTCAAAAGTATTCACAATCAATCACCTCTCTAAAAGACTTTTTATCATTATACCAAAAAACCATTGCTTTTGTTTGAACAAGCATGGGATATAATATAAAATCAATTTAGAAGAATCGAAGGGAGCAACATTATGGATTTGACCAAATTGAACGAAAAGCAACTGGAGGCAGTAAAGCAAACCGAGGGACCCTTATTGGTAGTTGCTGGAGCGGGAAGTGGAAAGACTCGTGTTCTTACATATAAAATAGCCTATCTTATAGATGAACTTGGCATACATCCTTCTTCCATCCTTGCGATAACATTCACGAACAAGGCCGCAAACGAGATGAAGAACAGGGTTCGGGAGCTCGTTGGGGATTTGTCGAGAAACATGTGGGTAAGCACCTTCCATTCGGCCTGCGTGCGAATACTCAGAAGCAACATAGATAAGCTGGGATATACAAGGGATTTCGTCATATACGATACTGCAGACCAGAAAACGGTTGTTAAAGATATAATGAAAACACTTAGCATGATGGACGATTATGAACCGAAATACATGATAAATCAAATAAGCCGGGCAAAGGACCAATTGATGACCCCTGACCAATATAGGGAAAAAAACCACGCTAGCCTAGACCAAAAGAAGGTTTGGGAGGTGTACGACCGATATCAGAGGCGCCTAAAGGCAAACAATGCGCTCGATTTCGACGACCTCATAAACAAGACAATCGATCTGTTCAGGAAAGAATCGGATATTCTGGAAAAATATCAAGAAAGATTTCAATATATGATGGTAGACGAGTACCAGGACACCAACAAGGCTCAATATCAACTAATAAAGATGTTGGCTAAAAAAAACGGAAACCTTTGCGTCGTAGGAGACGCGGACCAATCCATATATAAGTTCAGGGGCGCAGACATTAGGAATATTCTTGATTTTGAGAAGGATTACCCGAATGCCAAGACTATCAAGCTTGAGCAGAACTACCGATCTACAAAAAGGATCCTTAAGGCGGCCAATGAGGTAATAAAGGGCAATCTGAGCCGCAAAAAGAAGAACCTTTGGACAGAGAACGAAGAAGGGGAAAGAATTCGCTACCACAAGGCTTACAATGAATACAAGGAAGCGGAATATATAGTAAAGACGATAGAAGACCTTAGGTACCGAGAATCATTGGCTAACCGTGATTTCGCCATTCTCTACAGAATGAACGCACAGTCAAGGGTAATAGAGGAGTCTCTCATGCGCAGCGGAATCACATACAAGGTTGTGGGGGGAAGAAAATTCTACGACCGCATGGAGATAAAGGACCTTATGGCGTACATGAAGCTTGCGCAGAACCAGAAGGACGATGTAAGCCTTTTCAGGGTAATCAATGTTCCCAAAAGGGGTATAGGCGCCAGAACAGTCGAAAAGATACGCCAAGCGGCTGCAGAAACCAATACGGATGTATTCAACATCTTGCTTAATGTTGAATCATTGGGCCTTTCAGCTAAGGCATCGAAAGGCCTTAGATCATTCGTCGATTTCATAGTAAGCCTTATTGACAAGAAGAACGAATGCTCTGTTTCTAAAATCCTCAGTGCAATAATAGAAGGAACCGGATATGTTGAGGAGCTTGTCCTTAAAGACACGGTCGAAGCGATGACCCGAATAGAAAACATAGAGGAGCTTGTCTCTTCAATAGAAGAATTTGAAAGCAAAACTCCGGATGTAACGTTAGAAATGTATCTTCAGGGCATATCGCTCATGAGCGACCTCGATAACTATGTGGAAGAAGAAGACCAAGTTGTCCTAATGACCCTTCACAGCGCAAAGGGTCTCGAATTCCCATGCGTATTCATGGTTGGAATGGAAGACGGCATCTTCCCGGGATTCAGGTCCCTTACGGATAACAAGGAGCTTGAGGAGGAACGCAGACTTTGCTATGTTGGCATAACAAGGGCACAGAAGCATCTTTACATGTCTCATGCTTCAAGAAGGACGCAGCATGGAAAAAACATGAGCAATCCAATGTCATGCTTTTTGGAGGAAATACCTAAAGAACTCATAAAGGGTCGCATAGAGGATGAATTGGAAAACAAGCGTAAATCGGGTTCATTTGACACTATGGTGAACCTTGGACGAGAAATTTTGGAGCCTGCGAAGGTTGACGAATTCATTTCGGGCGAGTTAAAACCGGGAACAAAGGTTAGGCATAAGGTGTTTGGCGAAGGGATGGTAATCAGTTCAAAGGGTTCTGGAGATAAAACCTTGCTTACAATAGCCTTTGACCAGAAGGGTGTAAAGAAACTAATGCTTGGCTTTGCGCCGCTTGAGATTATTGGATAGGGGTGATAACGTGAAAATTAGTCCTGAAGCAAAGCGCATAAAAGAGCTTGTCGATTCCATAAGGCATCATGAATATTTGTATTACTCTCAGGATTCTCCGGAGATTACAGACCACGAGTATGACCAGCAGATGCGAGAGCTTATAGATATTGAAGAGAAGAATCCGCATCTGGTTCCTCTAGATTCGCCGACCCAAAGGGTTGGGGGAGAGCCGATAGATTCATTTGGGCAGGTTACCCACGGGGTTCCGTTGCTTAGTCTAGATAACGCTTTCGGTCCGGAAGACCTGAGAGCCTTCGATTTAAGAACTAGGAAGGATCTTGGCAATCCGGCTAATTTGAGATATGCGGTGGAATACAAAATAGACGGGCTTACGGTAGCCCTCAGATATGAAAATGGAAGGTTTATTCAGGGCGCAACCAGAGGAAACGGCCTTGTAGGCGAGGACATAACTGAAAATCTTAAAACGCTAAGAAGCCTTCCGCTCGTACTAAAAGAACCTGTCGACCTTCAGGTGAGGGGAGAGGCATATATATCGAAAAAAACATTTGCAAGGCTTAACCTACAGCAGGAAGAAAACGGATTGTCGCCGTTTGCAAATCCTAGAAACGCTGCGGCAGGGTCCCTTAGGCAACTTGATTCAAAGGTGACAGCTTCAAGGGGATTGGATTTGTTTGTATTTGCGGCGCTCCAAATAGATTCGGATAATCTGAAGGCGCATACGGAGTCGCTGGATTTTTTGCGTGAGATGGGTTTTACGGTCACAAAATACAATACATTCGAAAACATAGAGTCTGTGATTGATTTTGCGAGGGAATGGACAGAGAAACGCCATGGACTGGATTACGACATAGACGGCCTTGTAATAAAAGTTGACAATCTGGAAATGCAGAAGCGCCTCGGAGAAAAATCGAAGAGCCCAAGATGGTCAATAGCATACAAGTTTCCCGCGGAAGAAAAAGAAACCGGGGTTATCGACATAATCGTGCAGGTAGGACGCACCGGAGCCATAACACCTGCGGCTGTTCTTGAGCCTGTGCATGTTGCGGGATCTGTAGTAGGCAGGGCAACCCTTCACAATGAGGATTTTATAAAAGAAAAGGACATACGAATAAATGACCGCATCATAATCCGCAAGGCGGGTGACATAATACCCGAAGTGGTTCGTGTTCTTAAAGAAAAGAGGACCGGGAATGAAAAGCCCTTTGTTTTTCCATCGGTCTGTCCCTCATGCGGAGAGAAGACGGTGCGCTTCGAGGGAGAAGCTGCCATGAGATGCATCAATGCAGGTTGCCCTGCGCAGCTGCGCAGGGGAATAATACACTTTGTATCAAAGGGAGCCATGGACATAGACGGTTTGGGAGAATCAATAGTAACGCAGCTTCTTGGCAGCAAGCTCATTTGCGACCCTGCGGACCTTTATAATCTAAAAAAGGAAGACCTGCTTAAGCTCGAACGAATGGGAAGCAAATCTGCCGACAATCTACTTAATGCCATAGAGGATTCTAAGAAGAGGGATATGTCGAGACTGGTATTCGCTCTCGGAATAAGGCACATAGGAAGCCGTGCGGCGAGTGTTATTTCAGACCGGTTCAAGTCGCTTGACGACTTAATGGAAGCCGGATACGAGGAATGGACTCTGGTGCCTGAAATTGGACCCAAGATGGCTGAGAGCCTCGAAGCGTTTTTCAAAGATCCGAATAATCTTTTAATACTTGAAAGGCTGAAATCATTGGGCCTTAGACTGACAGAAAGCGACTCAAAAAAAGAGGTGAAGAAAAGCCTTGAAGGGAAGACATTTGTTCTTACGGGTACGCTAAGCGGCTTCTCGCGAACGGAAGCCAAAGCGCTCATAGAGGAAGGCGGAGGCAAGGTTTCTTCAAGTGTAAGCAAAAAAACGGATTACGTTCTTGCCGGGGAGGCCCCCGGCTCAAAATACGACAAGGCCCTTAAGCTGGACGTCGAAATAATTGACGAGGCGGCTTTTAGAAGAATGATAGAAGAATAGGAGGATTTCGATATGGCAATAACTGTAAAAGACGTAGAACATGTAGCTAGGCTTGCCCATCTTGAGTTTGAAGAAGAAGAAAAACTTGGGTTTACAGAAAAATTGGGAGCGGTAATAGGCTACATCGAGCAATTGAAAGAAGTCGATGTCGACGGTGTAGAACCCACCAACCACGCTCTCGACATAAAAAATGTATTTCGCGAGGACGTTTCAGAGCCCTCGATGGATCGTGAAAAGATTCTTCAAAATGCGCCTGCTAAAAGAAGCGGCTGTTTCGAAGTGCCAAGAATGGTAGATTAGGAGGCGTAAATGAAAATATTCGATTTGACAGCCCACGAAGTGCGGGACAAACTAAGAAATAGAGAGCTTTCCTCGGTGGAGCTTACGGAAGAAAGCTATAAAAGAATAGATGCAGTGGAAAGCAAGGTGGATTCGTTCATCACATTTACGAAGAAAGAAGCATTTTTGCAGGCCAAGGCCTTTGATGAAAGGATGAAAAAGGGAGAGCTTCTCGGCGATTTGGCCGGCATACCGATGGCACTTAAGGACAACATGTGCACAGATGGTATACTCACCACCTGCGCTTCAAAGATACTCGGAAATTTCACCCCTCCCTATGACGCTACGGTAACCCAAAAGCTCAAGAACGCGGGAGCGGTCATAGTTGGAAAAACAAATATGGACGAGTTTGCAATGGGCTCGTCGACCGAAAATTCGGCCTACAAGACAACAAAAAATCCATGGGATACAGATAGGGTTCCGGGCGGTTCGAGCGGCGGTTCGGCGGCTTCGGTTGCTTCCGGGGAGGTTTTTTATTCGCTCGGATCGGATACGGGAGGTTCAATCAGACAACCTGCTGCTTTCACAGGACTTGTAGGATTAAAACCAACCTATGGACGTGTCTCCAGATACGGACTTGTTGCCTTTGCATCCTCACTTGACCAGATAGGGCCATTAGGAAAAGATGTAGAGGACTGCGCACTGGTAATGAATACAATCAGCGGGCACGACAGAAAGGATTCGACATCCATAGACCGCCCGGTTCCGGATTTCGCATTGGGAATGAAGAATGGAGTAAAGGGCATGCGCATAGGCATTCCCAAAGAATTCTTCGGAGAAGGCATAGATGAAGAGGTCAAGACCATGGTACTTGAAGCCGCTAGGCTCTACGAATCTATGGGTGCCGTATGCGAGGAGATTTCTCTTCCATCGGCCAAGCATGCCTTGTCGGTGTATTACATACTGGCAACCAGCGAATGCTCTTCAAACCTGGCTCGCTTCGACGGTGCAAGGTACGGATACAGGGCTAAAAACTACGAAGGCTTCAAGGATATGTTCATAAAGACGAGGAGTCAGGGGTTCGGAGAGGAAGTCAAGCGGAGGATAATGCTTGGAACCTATTCTTTAAGCTCAGGCTACTACGATGCATACTACAACAGGGGGCTCAAAGTAAGAACCCTAATCAAACAGGAATTCGAGAAAGCCTTTGAAACATACGACTTCATACTAACGCCTACTACTCCAACTACGGCATTCAAGATAGGTGAAAAATCGGATGATCCTTTGGAGATGTACATGAGCGACATCTGCACGGTTCCCGTTAACATAGCGGGCGTTCCAGCTATTTCGTTGCCATGCGGATTCAAGGACGGTTTGCCTGTGGGAATGCAGCTGATAGGAAAATTCTTCGACGAGGCGACGCTCATTAGAGCTGCCTACAGCTTCGAAAAGGCATCAGTGATTTGCAGACAAAGAGCCTCAATAATGGGGGGTGGCGTAAATGAACTATAGAACATTAGTGGGTCTTGAAATCCACGCCGAGCTTTTAACGGAATCCAAGATGTTTTGCACATGTTCGACGGAATTCGGAGGAGATGTCAACACGCATTGCTGTCCAATATGCATAGGACTCCCCGGAACGCTCCCTGTGATAAACAAGAGAGCCATAGAATTTGCTATAATGGCTGGGCTTTCGGCAAATTGCAAAATTGCAAAAAAATGCAAAATGGACAGGAAAAACTATTTCTATCCGGATCTTCCAAAGGCATACCAAATTTCACAATACGACATGCCTATCTGCACGGACGGATATATGGAAATAGAAACAGAGTCAGGTGTCAAGAAAATTGGAATAGAACGAATACACATGGAAGAAGACACTGGGAAATCGCTGCATACCGAAGACGGGTCGTCCCTTTTGAACTACAACCGCTGCGGTGTTCCGCTGATAGAGATTGTTTCGAGGCCGGACATGGCAAGCGCGGCAGAGGCCACAGCATTTCTGGAGAAGCTAAAGGCCATACTGGAATATATCGAGGTTTCCGATGTAAAGATGGAGCAGGGCTCGCTAAGATGCGATGTTAATGTAAATGTCGTTGCGGACGATGGAAGAAAAACTGAAATAGCGGAGATCAAGAACCTTAATTCGTTCAAGGCTGCCGCAAAAGCCATAGAGTATGAAACTGCGAGGCATATAGAGGCACTCGAGGATGGCGAAAACACGCTAAAGGATACCCGCAGATGGGATGATGTAAAGGGCGTTACAGTATCCATGAGAAGCAAGGAATACGCTAACGACTACAGGTACTTTCCGGAACCCGATTTGGTGGAGATGGAAATAAGCGAAGAATGGATAGAGCTCATAAGAAAAGAACTTCCCGAGCTTCCGGAGGCAAAGAAGGAAAGGTTCGTGAAGCTATACGGCATACCAGTCTACGATGCAGGCGTGATTGTTTCGTCCAAGGCCTTGGCGGCATTCTATGAGGATGCGGTGAGCCGGGCAGGGGACGCGAAGCTTGCCAGCAATTTTATAATGACGGAGGTCCTACGAAGGCTTAAGGAAACGGATGCGAACATAACGGACATGCCCTTTAATTCCACTGACTTTGCCAATCTTCTTAAATTCGTGATTGATGGAACCATAAGCAACAACATGGCCAAGAAGGTTTTCAGAGAAATGGCGGAGACAGGCAAAAAACCTGAAAAGGTAATAGAGGAAAAAGGAATGAAACAGATAACGGATGAATCGGCCATCGAGGAAATAGTTGTCAGAGTAATTTCAGAGAATCCGCAATCAATAGAGGATTATAAAAACGGAAAGGATAGAGCACTTGGATTCCTTGTCGGACAGGTTATGAAGGCGTCAAAAGGCAAGGCTGCTCCACAAACTGTAAACCGTTTGATTAGGGACAAGCTTAGCAATTTATAAAAACAAGAATAAACAAGAGAAGCCCCGGAATTCGTGGAAATTTCGGGGCTTCTCTTGTTATGAGCCGCATTAAGCATTTTAAGTTGTTAAGCAAGGCGGACACAATATGCAATGCATTGTATAAGTGTTTTTCTTAATGTAATATATAAGGGAAGAATTTGTTCCGGCGCGGCGAGTTGCAATCGATAACGGCAAGGAGGGGAATTGATTTGGGCAGATATCTGGCAGGAAGAGTTGTTTCAATGGCGATTGCTATATTTCTTATAATAACAATTACTTTTTTCCTTCTGCATGCCCTTCCAAGCGGACCGTTTTCGAGTGACAGACCATTGCCCGAACCGGTTCTAAATGCATTGAATGAAAAGTATCATTTAAATGATACGTTGCTGAAGCAGTATACCGACTATATGAAAGATATAATGGCTTTTGATTTGGGGCCAAGTTACAGAAAAACCGGCGCAAGCGTTAACCAGATCATTAAAGAAAGCTTCCCGATATCTGCGAAAATAGGAGGAGTTTCAATCGCTTTGGTATTGCTGCTTGGAATACCCATGGGAGTTTTGTCTGCGGTCAAGAGAAATTTATGGCAGGACCGTTATCTTATGCTTCTAGCAACACTGGGGATAACGATTCCAAGCTTTTTAGTTGCAACGGCTTTTATATATATTTTCAGCGCAAAACTCGGTTGGTTTCCAACATTTGGTTTGGGGACATGGAAGCATATGGTGGGGCCTGTAATAGCACTTTCGGGTTTTTCTCTTGCATTCGTGGCTAGGCTTACAAGGTCGTCAATGATTGAAGCTCTTGGACAGGATTACATAAGGACAGCGAGGGCAAAGGGGCTTTCTCGCAACTCCATTCTATACAAGCATGCACTTAAAAACGCATTGGCGCCTGTTGTTTCATCAATAGCTCCAATGGCTGCAACAATATTGACAGGTTCATTTGTAGTAGAAAGAATCTTTGCGATATCCGGTATGGGAAAGTATTTTGTGGAGAGCGTTGTCAACAGAGACTATACGGTTATAATGGGCGCAACGATTTTCTATGCGGTATTGCTGATTGCAATGACTTTCCTTGCTGATATGATACACGCCTTGATGGATCCAAGAATCAAACTTAACGAATAGGGGGGGGGTTGGGATGGCCGGCAAAATCAGAAGGGATGCATCCTTATGGGAACCCCTTGAAAGAGAAACATGCGAAATGGAAAAAATATATAGAAAGCCTTCGGGTTTTTGGCTGGATGCAGGCAAGAGCCTGATGCATAGCCATCTTGCAATGGCGGGGCTTTTTACAATAGCAATCATATTGGCAATGGCGATTCTAGGTCCTGAGATGTCACAATATAAATACTCGGATCAAAACCTCGGGTTTTCCAATCTCCCTCCAAGATTTGAAATATATTCAATCGACGAAAATACCTATGTCTATGTACATAAGGAATACAAGCTGTATGCCGTTTCGCGAAACGGGGAATTTTTGGAACGCATAGAGCCTATAAGCGAAAATGCCGTGGGCAAATCGAAAGAATACAGCATCGGAGAAAAAAACGTAGTATTGGATTATTCCAACCCGGTAAATGACACCACATTGTTTTCGGCGGAAAAAAAATTCATTCTGACGGCTGACGGTCAGGAGGTCAAACCATTAACGAAAGTGTTCAACAAGACCTATTGGTTTGGCAGCGATGCTTCAGGAAGAGACATATTTGTCAGGGTTCTTAGCGGGGCGCGAATATCACTTTTGATAGCATTCGTAGCAACCGCAGTAAATCTAATAATAGGTGTTTCTTACGGATTCATTTCCGGGCTTGCAGGCGGCCGCATAGACGAGGCAATGATGCGGTTTGTGGATATTCTTAGTACTATCCCTCTCATTTTGTATGTAATACTTTTGACCGTTGTAATTGGTTCGGGAATAAAGTCGATAATACTGGCAATAGGATTGGTATATTGGGTCGGTATGGCGAGAATAGCGCGTGGGCAAATATTATCACTAAAAAAAAGGGATTATGTGCTGGCGGCAAGAATTTCGGGAGCCGGACCGCTCCGCATAATGACAAGGCATATTTTTCCAAATGCCGCCGGACCAATAGTTGCAGCCATGACTATGATGATACCCGGAGCCATTTTCACTGAGGCCTTCCTTAGCTTCATAGGACTTGGAGTATCGCCTCCGGCAGCGTCCTGGGGAACCCTTGCAAATGATGCAATGGAAGGGATGAGGCTTTATGGATATGAATTGTTTTTTCCGTCAATGGCCATTTGCATCACAATTTTGGCGTTCAATTTCCTTGGAGACGGCTTGAGAGACGCCTTGGACCCTAAAACAAGAAGATAGGCGGGGAGGTGGGCATTTTGCCTAAAAAATTGCTGGAAATAAAAAATCTAAAGACATCCTTTTTTACAGGACAGGGAGAAGTGCGTGCTGTGAGGGGAGTCGACCTTGAAATAGAAAAGGGGGAGGCAGTCGGGATTGTTGGGGAAAGCGGAAGTGGAAAAACTGCGACGGCTCTTTCCATAATGAGACTGATCGATAAGCCGGGAAGAATAATTGATGGCGAAATTTTTTTCGATAAAAAAAATCTAATGGATAAAAGTGAAAAGGAAATGATGAGTGTCAGGGGCGGTAAGATTGCAATGATTTTTCAAGACCCTTCAACATCCTTAAATCCGGTCTTTACTATTGGCAATCAAATCATTGAAACTGTAATGAAACACAAAAATCTATCGAAAAAAGAGGCAGGGGAAAGGGCGGCTAAAGCGCTATTGGAGGTTGGGATTTTGCATCCATATAGAAGAATGTCCCAATATCCGCACGAATTCTCGGGAGGAATGAAACAAAGGGCAATGATAGCAATGGCCCTTTGCTGTGAACCCGACTTGATAATAGCCGATGAAGCGACAAGCTCTCTCGATGCTACGGTGCAGGCGCAAATTCTACAGCTTCTGAATGAAATAAGAAAAAAGTCTGAAATGTCGATGCTTGTCATAACCCATGACCTGGGAGTTGTAGCAGACCTATGCAGCAAGGTTGCGGTTATGTATGGAGGCCTAATAATGGAAAGCGGGAAGGCTGCAGATGTTCTGAAAAAACCTATGCATCCATATACCCGGGGATTGCTGAAATCAATTCCTGGGTTTAATGCATTAAGCAATAATAGGCTTTACGCAATCGAAGGCTCGCCGCCGGACATGTATAATGATAGCGTGGGATGCCCATTTGCGCCAAGATGCCCCTATGCCATGAAAATATGCAAAGCAGAAAAACCTCAATACTATGAAACAGCAAGCGGAAGCAAAGCTATGTGCTGGCTTCTTGACGAAGATGCTCCATTCAGCGTCAAAAGAACTTTTCTTGAAGGGGGCAGGCAATGACTGAAGATGCTAATAAAGAAATTTTGCTGGATGTAAGGAACCTGAAGAAGGTATTCCCTGCTAAAAGAGGAGCCGAAAGCATTCGCGCCATAGATGGCCTTTCATTTAAAATAAATAAAGGCGAAACCTATGGCCTTGTGGGCGAATCGGGATGCGGGAAAACAACAACAGGAAGGACTATAGCCCGGCTTTACAAGCCAACAGAGGGCCAAATATGGTTTGGCGGAACGGATATAGGAAAATCGAACAAAGAAGATTTGAAACCGTTCAGAAAAAAGATCCAAATGATATTTCAAGACCCGTATGGATCGCTAAATCCCAGAATGACAATAGGAGAGATAGTAGGAGAGCCCATTGTAATTCTAGGCATGGAAACGAAAAAAAGCCAAAGAGAAATGGTTTGCAGGTTGCTCCGCTGTGTAGGGCTTTCTGAAAGCCATGCAGACAGATACCCCCATGAGTTTTCGGGAGGGCAGAGGCAGAGGATAGGAATAGCAAGAGCCATAGCCGTTAATCCTGAAATGATAATTTGCGACGAACCCGTATCTGCTCTGGACCCGTCGATTCAGGCCCAGGTTATTAATATGCTGATGGAATTGCAGGAGAGGGATTCCCTTACATACCTTTTCATTGCCCATGACATTTCGATAGTCAAGCATATTTCTAGTACAATAGGTGTAATGCATATGGGAAAAATAGTTGAACAGGCCACGGCCCAAGAGCTTTACAGAAATCCTGCCCATCCATATACGAGGGCTTTGCTTTCAGCAGTTCCTTTAATCAAATTGGACGGAAGCATAGTCGGAAATACTGAGGTTGCAAATATGAAAGCGAAAAATAGAGTTGAAGCACCCGGCGGCTGCAGCTATAGGAATAGGTGTCCCATTGCCAAGGAGATTTGCGAAAACAAGATTCCGGGGATAAAAGACATCGGAGGAGGGCACCTTTGCGCATGCCACGCGCTTTATTAATCGACATTGAGGTTAAATCTCTTGTGGACTGGCAATAATTCATATATTATGTTGATAGAATTAAACCGATTAACTTGACAGGAGGGAACAAATTTGTTGAAAAAATATGTACGAATATTTATTGCCACAGCATTGGTTTTGTCGATTACTGTCGGATGTGCCCATAATGTTGAGAAACCGACAAAAGAAGTGACCGCAAAAGAAGTCGTAAAAGATGAAAGAGTTAGAAAGGCACTGTCTTTAGCCATAGACAGGAAAGCAATTGTTGAAGAAGTGACAAAGGGCGGAGAATTGCCCGCAGCCGGTTTTGTACCTCCCGGAGTTAGCGACTCAAAGGGAAACGATTTCAGAACTGTCAGCGGAGATTTTGGCATTGACACGAATGAGGCAATGATTGATGAGGCTCAGAATCTTTTAGCCGAAGCAGGTTTTCCAAATGGAGAAGGATTCCCGGCAATAGATATACTATACAACACGAATGAACAGCAAAAGGCCATCGCTGAAGCCATTCAGGAAATGTGGAAGCAAAATCTTAATATAGATTCTACAATCTCCAACCAGGAGTGGGGAGTATTCATGGATAACAGATTCCAGGGGAACTTCGAAGTGGCAACAGGGGCATGGTTTGGAGACTATTCGGACCCAATGACATTCCTTGACATGTTCACATCATATTCAGGAAATAATGTGGCGTTTTGGCAGAATGAAGAATTCGACAATGCAATAGAAGAATCGAAAATTGTCATCGGTGTAGAGCGGGACGAAAAACTTTACAGGGCCGAAAAGCTTATGATGGATGACTCGATAATAATGCCCATATTCTATTACACGAGTCCTATAATGGTTCAAAACAGAGTTTCCGGCTGGGAATACACGAGCCTGGGACAATGGTACTTCGGTGAAGCGTCAACTGATGATTCCACGCTTGTTTGGAATCTTTCGGCCGATCCGAATACGCTGGATCCTGGCTATGTAAGCTCAAAGGACGGCGGCCATATAGTAAACAATACATTCGAGGGCCTTATGAGAGAAGTGGGAGGAGAGTATATTCCTGCCATGGCTGAAAGCTGTGATGTTTCAGAAGACCAGACAACATATACATTCCATTTGAGAGATGCCGCTTGGTCTGATGGAGAGCCCGTAACGGCTTCGGACTTTGAATATGCGTGGAAAAGGGCTATGAGCCCCGAGGTTGCATCGTGGTATGGATACCAGATGTTTTACATCAAGGGAGCCATGGAATACTATGATGGAACAGGATCAGTCGATGAAGTGGGAATAGAGGTTGTCGACGAAAAAACACTCAAGGTTGAGCTGACAGGCCCTACCCCGTACTTCCTTGAACTTACAGCATTTTTCACTTACATGCCGCTCAGAGAGGATATTGTCGAGCAGGACCCGGAAGGATGGGCCATGAATCCCGAATTGGCCGTGTCCAATGGACCATTTGTAGTTACCGATTATAAATTGGGAAACATACTCTTGAAACCCAACGAGGAATATTGGAACAGAGATGCGGTAAAGCTTAGCCAAATAGAAATATTGATGATAGTAGATGAATTAACACAGCTTACTGCAATGGAGGCAGGAGAAATAGATGTAATTGAGACGGTTCCAAACCAGGAGATACCGAGATTGTCGGTCGAAGACGACAGATTCCAGATAAGACCTGCACTCGGAACATATTTTTATGTATTTAATTTAAAAGAATAGTAAGATTTAAACAAGGGCGCTTTTATGCCATTGTTTTGTGAAACCGGGAAATGGGGCGTATACCATTGCCCGGTTTTTTATTGGAGTACAGTTTTGTTAACAATGCGAAATGATTAATTTTCGGTGACAATGCATCCTCCTCAATTGACTGTGTACCTCGCGAATGATATAAATGTAATGAGCATTCAAACAAACAAAGAATCGGGGAGGAACACATGAAGAAGCATACCCTATTGATAATAGCAATGATTGTTCTTATTATGGCGATGCCGTCATACGGAGCAAGGAATTACGAGAGCAATACCATATCCTTGACGGATGCAGTTACAGGCGAAGAATTCGAGGTTGGAACAGTCAACATAATGATGAGTGGACAGGACGTAATTTCAGATGTTCCCGCAGTCAATTTTAAGGGAAGAACACTCGTTCCGGTAAGGTTCATTACAGAGAGCCTTGGCGCCGATGTTTCATGGAACCAAGTGACAAAAGAAGCGACAGTCACAACAGACGAAAAAACAATAGTCATTGGAATAGATAGCTCGACGGTTACCGTAAATGGCATTAAGAAAACCCTGCCTGACGGGATACCTGCGAAGCTTTTAAATTACGGGGGCAGCGCAAGGACAATGGTGCCGATAAGGTTCATGTCGGAGGAACTGGGAATGGATGTGGGATGGATAGCTGATACTGTGACAGCGACAATTAACAAACCGGTCCAGTCGATAACTGGCTTTTCATTTGATAACACCGGCAAATTCCCGGAGATGCACATAAAATCGACCGGTGAGATAGAAACAAACAGCTACATATTGGAAGGAAGCTCGGTAGGGGATCGCGACAAGCTTGTTATAGACATCCCAAACGCCAAATTTGCAGTGACCGATTCCAAAATGCTTATAGGGACAAATCAGGCGGAACTTGACATATATGAGGATGGCATCATAAGTGTCAGGGCTTCGCAGTTTGACACTAATCCCCTTGTTACGAGGCTGGTAGTGGATATGAATGATAGAAGGGGATACGAAACGGAATACAATTCAGCAAGCAAGACTACAATCTTCAGGTTTGTGAATTCGATTGAGGACATAAGAGTGGAAAAGATATATAGCGCAGAGGCTGTCATAATCGAGACAGGGGAAGAACCGGCAATAGCAAATATTATGCCGCTCGAAAATCCAAAGCGTTACGTTATAGACATAATAAACTGCCGTTTTCCTTCGGGCTTTGAAAATCAAGAAATTGAGGCTGCTGGAATAAAGGGTGTAAGAGCCTCGCAATATGATGCGACTGCCGACTATGGACCAGGCGAAGCAGTTTCGCGTATCGTTGTGGATCTCGAGGAGAGCATAGCTTTCGAGAATATTTACTTTGAAATTTTGGATAATGACCTCTATGTATATGTTTCTGGGAATCCTCTTGAGGGGATAGACTACATGAAAGAGGACATAAACCTTGCAAAACTTACTATTAATACCCAGGAGATTGGCTCGCACAGTGTTAGCTACAGTAGTAGCAATAGAATGCTTACAGTCAAAGTTCCAAAGAGCATACTCAGCCTTGACAGTCTTGTACTTCCAATAGAGGACACATTGATTGAGACGATAGACATAGATGCTTCAAGCAGCAACTACAACTATTTCAACATCAAACTTGCCAAGAATGTCGAGTACAAGGACGAGTCATCATCGGGATTGACCGATAAAATTATCTTGGCATTTGAGAACACGGCAATAAAGGATTCAGTTTATAAGAACACGCTCATAGTTTTAGATGCAGGTCACGGGGGCAAGGACCCTGGAGCAATCAGTCCGACCTATGGCTTGCTAGAGAAGGATGTTGTACTCGATGTGACCAAGAAACTCGCAAAAATGCTTGAACGAGAGGGCTTCAAGGTTTATCTCACAAGAGACAGCGACAATTACGTAGGACTTTACAACAGGGCTGAGATAGCAAACGAGTTGGGTGCAGACGCATTCGTGAGCATACATGCGAACGCAATCGGCCGAACATCAGTTTCGGGCGTAGAGGTTCTCTACTGCCCGGATAGCACAGGCAGAGACAGCATGAGCTTCGCTAAGGTAATGCAGGATGCCATTGTCTCGGAACTTGGATCTGTAAACCGCGGAATAGTAAGCCGTCCCAACCTTGTAGTGATACGCGAAACAAAAATGCCGGCGGTATTGGCCGAAATTGGTTTCCTTACTAATGTTGAGAAGGAAGAAAAGCTTTTAAATACATCCGCATACAGGGACAGATGCGCCGGAGCACTTTACGAAGGTCTCATGGACTACTTCAAGTAACACTCAAAAAAGGACTAAAAAGGGACAGACATTTTGGAGTCCAAAGTTATAGATTAATTATAATTCCGGATTTAGAGGAACTTATGATACCCACAGGGCACGAGAAAGCAGTGATTCAAGCGTACAAAAAGTTGGATGTAGAGTTTATCACAATATTCGGCCCCGGTTTTCCGGGGCCGAATATTGTGATAGAATAGCAATACAGAATAGAAAGGGCTTAGAATATGATATTATTAAAATTATCGTAAAATATTGCCGGGAGCCATGGCTCTTGCCATACTCATGTATGTAATAAAGAAAGGATTGATATAATGGAAAGAAATGGAGAAAGAAATTTCGAGGATTTGAGAAAAATCAAGATAACGAGGAATTATCTGATGCATCCCGACGGTTCCGTACTAATGGAAGCTGGAAACACTAAGGTGATTTGCACAGCTATGGTAGAAAATGGAGTTCCAAGGTTCCTTAAAGGAAAGGGACAGGGTTGGGTAACCTCTGAGTATGGAATGCTTCCGGGCTCTACAAACCAAAGGAAACAAAGGAGTGCGTCAAGAGGCAAGGTGGACGGAAGAGCGAGCGAAATACAGAGACTAATAGGAAGGACACTCAGGACAGTTGTCGACATGGACAAGCTTGGAGAGAGAACCATATGGATCGACTGCGATGTAATTCAGGCCGACGGCGGAACGCGCACGGCTTCAATAACGGGGGCTTTTGTGGCGCTTTCAGATGCCATAGCAAAGCTTATGGAGAATGGAGAACTGGCTGAGAATCCGCTCAAGTCTATGGTGGCTGCGGTAAGTGTTGGAATAGTTAAGGGCATACCCATGCTGGACCTTTGCTACGAGGAGGACTCTCAAGCGGATGTAGACATGAATGTGGTAATGACCGACAAAAATGAATTCATAGAAATACAGGGTACGGGTGAAGCGGCACCGTTTTCACAGAGCGTTCTCGATGAGCTTTTAAGACTCGCTAAAAAGGGAATAAACGAACTTAATGAAATTCAAATACAGGCTTTGAAAGAATAAGGAGGCCGAAAGACATGAAAATGATATTGGCATCACAAAACAAACATAAACTGAAGGAAATTGAAAAAATCACAAAGAATTTCGGCATCGAGCTTGTCACGATGGAAGAGGCCGGGCTTGGCGATTTTGATGTTGTGGAAGACAAAGATACCTTCGAGGGCAATTCCGAGAAAAAGGCAATGGAAGTCATGGAAGCTTCGGGATTTTCTTCCGTTGCGGACGACTCGGGGCTTGTGGTCGATGCTCTGGGTGGAGAGCCGGGAGTCTATTCTGCGCGTTTTTCAGGACCGGAAGCGACCTACGAAAGCAATAATAAAAAACTGCTTGAAATGATGAAGGACGTTCCGTGGGAAAAAAGGACGGCAAGATTCGTTTCAGTAATAACGGCTGTTTTTACTGACGGAAGAACCCTAGTAGCCAGAGGCGAAATAGAAGGCCATATAGCTTTTAGAGAGAAGGGCGATGGCGGATTTGGGTATGACCCTCTTTTCTATGTTGCCGAAAAAGAAAAAACATTTGCGGAGCTTTCAGGCAGCGAGAAAAATTCCATTAGCCACAGGGCAAATGCATTGGAAGGATTCAAAAAGCTTCTAATGGCGGAGGGAGATCTCCCGAAGTGAAAATATTGATAATTGGAGACACCCACGGCCACCCTTATGCAGTCAGAAAGGCATTGAAAATGACTGGACCGATTGACATGCTGATTCATACTGGGGACGGATGGTTTGACGTTGAAGATATCGTAGGGGATTTTGAAATCATAAGGGTGACTGGCAATTGTGATAGGAGCGTGAAAGGTTATTCCGAACAAATCCTGGAACTCGACGGACACCGAATTTTTATCGTTCATGGACACAAATATAATATAAAGCATGACCTTAATCGCCTTTATTACAAGTCGCTTGAGGAGAATGTCGATATAGCGATTTTTGGACACACACATAAAAGGGTAAGCGAGCAGGTAGGAAAAATTTTATTTATAAATCCTGGAAGCGCTTGGAGACCTAGAGACTGCGAACCGCCCGGATTTGTAGTTATGAAGCTCGATGAGGGGAAAATGGTTTTCCGATTTATAGACTTGGCTGAACCTGAGTGCTGATAGAAAGACATGGAAAGCGTCCGATATCAGACGAAAATATCACAGACAAGCGTCTGATATCAAACAATATTGTGATTTTGCCGCTCCTTCTTGTTGGAAAGAGCGGTTTTAATTTTGGCATGAACATTGCAATAATATTAGGCATAACAATATTGGGAGGTACTGAAATGAAATTGATTGAATGGATTAAAATAAAAAAACCTAAAAGTAAAAAGAAAATGGTAATTTATACATCAATAGCTGTGCTTGCTGTCGCATTGTTTATGACATGGGGCGGCAACAAAGGTGATGATGAAGTGTCCGAAATTATCTATACGCTTGCGAAAGGGGATATAGAAATATCTATATCCGGAAATGGGACTGTATTTTCAGCTGAGTCGTTGGAGATTGATCCGGATGAATTCGAAGCCAAAGTGAAAAAAATCAATTTCTATGAGGGAGATACGGTTAAAGCTGGAGAGATTATTTACGAACTCGAAAGCGACGATCTTTCTGCCGAGTGGACGAAAGCGAAAATAGCATATGAAAACGCATCGCTCGAGTACAGGACATCGAGCGGAGATGTTTCGGATCTGACTGTTCGAGCTCCAATGACGGGCACAATCGAAGAAATGGACTTGGAAGTTGGTCAGACATTGTCGCAGGGGGAAACCGTGGCAAAAGTCTGGGATAAAAGTGAAATTTATATAAAGACTCCCATAAATCTGTCTCATGAAGGAAAAATAAAGGTTGGGCAGGCGGCTAACGTTACTTTCCCATCGAGTTTTTTCACAACAAGCGGAGTGGTTGCCAAGGTTGAGGGTACTCCATCTACAGACGGAAATGGGGGGATCTTCCAATATGTCTATGTATCAGTTGACAACCCTGGGGGATTCCAGGAGGGTGAAAATGTCCGAGTTGAAATTTACACCGGTTCGGAGACGATAAAAGGTATCACCAACGGTACGGTTGAGTATAAAGATGCTGAAATTGTGGAAGCCCCTGGAAAGGCTACGGTTATAAAAGTATATAAGCAGGAGAAGGACACTGTAAAAGCCGGAGAAATAATTGCAGTACTAGAAAGCAATTCTCTGGTTGTTTCCCAAATGAGCAAGAATGTTTCGCTTCAAGAGGCTAAAATCGAGCTCGATGAACTCGCCGATAAGGTGGAAGGATTAAGCGTAAAGGCTGAAAGCGACGGGATACTTGCCGGGCAGGATGTTTCCGTAGGCGATACGGTCGGGGTTAATACAAACAACAATGGAACGTCTTCAAACAATACAGGAGTGCTGGGGAAGATAATCAGCTTCGATAAAAGAATGGTAATAGCGGTTGATGAACTCGATATAAACGATGTGTCTATTGGTCAAAGCGCCGAGGTGACGGTCGATGCGGCTCCGGGAGAAATCTTTAAAGGTGAAGTCATTAAGATATCCGAACTGGGTAATGTTCAGAGCGGAGTAGCCACTTACGATGTCACCATTTCGGTTCCATACAGCAAGCTTGTTAAGGAAGGCATGAGCGCAGATGCAGAAATACTTTTGGATAGTGCGGAAAATGTTCTTCTTCTTCCGATAGAGGCTGTTACGGAGATGGGAAAACGTAAAATGGTTGCCGTTGGCTCAGAGGAAAAAACCATGGTGCCTGTGGAGACCGGACTCATGGATGCTCGGTTCTACGAAGTGGTCGGGGGCTTAAGCGAAGGGGATCAAGTAGTATTGACGGGTTTAGCAACGGAGACTTCTCTTACTTCAGAACGGTCAAGTGGCATAATGCCTGGCATGGGCGGTGGCAATGGCGGTGGCGGAATTCGCCCGAACGGGAAATAGGGGGTGATTCCGATGACTTTGATTAAAACAGATAAAATTTGCAAAAGCTATATCATGGGTTCTAATGAATTGAAGGTCCTTAAGGATGTGTCCATTGAAATAAAGCGCCAGGAATTTGTTTCCATAGTAGGTCCTTCAGGGTCAGGTAAGTCCACTCTCATGAATATAATAGGTTGTCTGGATGTGCCAACATCGGGGATTTATCTCTTGGATGGCATAGATGTCAGTGAAATGAACGCTTCCAAGCAGGCGGAAACCAGAAACCAAAAAATCGGTTTCGTGTTTCAAAGCTTCAATCTGCTGTCAAAATTAAGCGCGCTCGATAATGTCATGTTGCCGCTAATCTATCGGAGGGTACCGGAAAAGGAACAACGCGAGCGGGCGCAATTGGCTCTTGAGAAAGTGGGACTGGCTGACCGTCAGCACCACCGACCCAACGAGCTTTCAGGCGGGCAGCAGCAACGGGTGGCTATTGCCCGGGCAATAGCAGGAGATCCTCCCATCATACTGGCCGACGAGCCAACGGGAAATTTGGATTCTAAATCCGGCATAGAAATCATGAATCTCTTGAGAGACTTCAACGAGAGAGGCGCCACCTTGGTTATGATTACCCACGACGGCCATCTGGCTAAAAAAGCCGGAAGGGTCATTAATATTAGTGATGGGGTCATTGGTAAGGAGGCGAATTATGAAGATTAATTTTGTGCAAACCTTTAAAATGGCCATAAGCAGTATACTTTCCAACAAGATGCGTTCTTTTTTGACCATGCTCGGTGTCATCATTGGCGTTAGCACTGTCATCATACTGGTATCCATCGGTCAGGGCACTACCAAGAGCGTCACGGATAGCATCCAGAGCATGGGATCCAATCTCCTCACAGTCAATATAACGGGACGGGGAGCCGACACCTCTTTGGATTTAGAGGAAGTGGAGGAATTTAACACCTTTATCGGTGTAGGGAAAATAGCTCCAAGCATTTCCATAAACGGCGACTTGAAGGCCGGAACGGTCATCATGGAGGGCGTCAATATCAACGGAACCGACGAAAATTATATAGGAATTCTAAATTACGAACTCATGGAAGGCCGTTTTCTAAACGATACGGATATAGCTAATAGGCAGAACGTGGCCATCATAGGCAGTGATGTTAAAAGCGAACTATTCGCTGACGTATCAGCCTTGGGAAGCGACATCAAAATCAACGGACAGACATTTACTGTCGTTGGAACCCTCGCATCCAAGGGCTCTTCAATGATGGGATCCAGCGACGAGGTGGTAGTCATTCCTGTATCTACGGCCCAGCGTCTCGGAGGGGATACGAGCATCCGGACTATTTACATCCAAGCGGAATCGGCGGAAACCGTCGATGTGGCCAAGGCTTATCTGGAGAATTATCTACAGCGTAAATTCAAGGGTGATGACACCTACAGGGTATTCGATCAAAGCGAGGTTCTTGATACAGTAGGAAGCGTTACGGGCATGCTGACGGCAATGCTCGGGGGAATCGCCGGCATCTCGCTGCTCGTTGGAGGCATCGGCATCATGAATATTATGCTGGTCTCCGTAACGGAGAGAACGAGGGAAATCGGAATTAGAAAAGCCATCGGAGCCAAGTATGGGGACATCCTCGTGCAGTTCATTATCGAATCCATTGTCCTAAGCGGCATGGGTGGTATAATAGGAGTAGCTTTGGGCATCGGAGGATCTCTGGCTATTTCAAGCTTGGCAGGGATAGAAACTGTGGTTTCCAGTGGCATCATTCTATTGGCCGCCTTTTTCTCACTTGCCGTCGGCATCATCTTCGGGATTTATCCGGCGGACAAAGCAGCTAAGCTTCATCCCATAGACGCATTGAGATATGAATAGAGAAGGTGGCGAAATGAAAAAAACAATCAGCAGACATTTGATTATGCTTCTTTGCTTGGTCATCGCGAGCCTTGCCGTTGGCATTGGTTTGAATTTCGTATTGAATCAGCGTTTTGATTATAAAATAGAGGAAGAAAAAAGAATTGAACTCGACAAGCATCTGCAAGGTTTGGTTGATGAATTCCAAAGCGTTTCTGAAAATGAAATCACCGGCGAGTTTATTGAAGGGCTTTTTTATGCGCTTGTAGAGAGTGGAAATGATTTTCGTGTAGGATATATTGATCGCTCAAAGGAAATTGAAACCATTGTCCATTGGGACGTCGAGACCGGAAGGCCTGAAACCGAATTGCCCCATGCGATGTTTTCAAAGGAATTCGAAAAAGAAAGAACCGGTAAAAGATTATCCGAGGTCTTGAGGGAAAGGGATAAAATCAGAAGCACCATGCCAGTATTCCACGGAGACGAAGTAATAGGGATGATCTGGATTGAGGATTCCATAATTTCAGATATCAGGACATTCGTGATGGTAAGGATACTGACTGCATTTGCGGTGCTATTCAGTTTGATTGCCGGAATCCTGGGCACCGGTTATATAATTCGAAAATTGATTAGGGATGTCAATAGGATAAACGAAGGCGTTGAAATCATGAAGGATGATTTGAGTTATAGAATTGAGGTTTCATCCGACGAGCTGGGCCAAGTGGCGAGAGAGATAAACAAGATGGCCGAGCAATTGCAGGAGCAGAAGCGGCTGAAGGACATGCTGCATCAGGCCGACAAGATGGCGGCGCTGGGGCAATTTGTCTCCGGCATTGCCCATGAACTGAGAAATCCGCTTGGCATAATGAAAGGTTCCATTCAACTCATGGAGAGGGAAGGGACTTTCAGCGATGAGCAATCCGAATTCCTTGGAATTGTAAAAGAGCAGATAGAAAGGCAAAACCTTGTAATCGAGGAACTCTTAAGGTTTGCAAAGCCCACGGAGCCCGATTTCGAAACCTTGGATATTGAAGATGTTTTGGATAGCATCATGACATTTGCAGGTGCATATGTGAGGGATTCGCATGTGGAATTATCTAGAAGCAGGAGCATGAATCTGCAATCGGTCTACGGGGATTCCGAGAAGCTTAAGCAGGTATTCCTCAATCTCATTCTAAACGCCGTTCAGGCTATGCCTGACGGAGGGATTCTTTCCATAGAAACCGAAATGATTGATGAAAGCCGTTTGGCTGTGCGGTTTGCAGACAGCGGAAAAGGCATGTCGGAGTCCGATTTGGCGGATATCTTCAACCCGTATTTTACAACGAAAGCCGAGGGGACAGGGCTCGGTCTTTCCATAAGCTATCAACTGATCCAGCTGCACGGAGGCACAATAAAGGCTGAGAATCTTGCCGAAGGGGGAGCGGTATTCACCGTCATGCTCCCGGCGCAAAAGGCTTAGGAGGACACAATGTATAGAGTACTTGTTGCAGATGACGAAAAATATATAAGATGGATAATATCAAAAACCATAAATGACGATTGCGAGGTCATCGAGGCCGCAAACGGCAAAGAGTGCCTTGAAAAATTTGAAGCAGAGGAGCCGGATCTTGTCGTCCTTGATCTTAGAATGCCTGGAATGGACGGAATGAAGGTACTTGAAGTCATTCATGAAAAGGACCGGGATTTGCCGGTGATCATGATAACAGCCCATGGAACCATCGAAACCGCCATTGAGGCCATGAAGCATGGAGCCTACGATTTCGTGACAAAGCCGTTTGACATAGACGAGCTTAAGATAAAAATCTATAGGGCAATAAGGATGAAGAGCCTTCTAAAGGAAGTCAGCTACCACAGAACGGAAATAAGCAAAACCATCGAAGGATACTTTGTGGAGACCAAGAGTCAAGCCATGGCCGATGTCTACGAATTGATCGACATGGTCTCCAAATCCGATTCCAATGTGTTCATAACGGGCGAGAGCGGCACGGGCAAGGAGGTTGTGGCTCGCATGATCCATGACAAAAGTGCCAGACGCCACAAACCTATGGTTACGGTCAATTGCGCGGCAATTCCAGAAACACTGATCGAAAGCGAGCTTTTCGGTCATGAAAAGGGAGCCTTCACCGGCGCGATTAAGACAAAGCCAGGCAAGTTTGAACTGGCATCCGGCGGGACCCTGTTTCTAGACGAAATAGCTGAAACAAGCCTGTCAATTCAAGTGAAACTGCTTAGGACCGTACAGGAAAAAAGTATCGAGCGTGTTGGAGGCATCCGCACAATAGAAACGGACATCAGATTAATCACGGCAACAAATAAAAATATTGAGGATGCCGTAAAATTTGGTGAATTCAGAGAGGATTTATACTATCGCCTTAACGTGGTACAGATAAGATTGCCTTCTCTCAAAGAAAGAAAACAGGATATCCCTTTACTTGCAAGGCATCTTTTGGATCAAAAGAAAAGGAAAACTGAACCTGCAAGCATATCGGAAGCGGCTATGGAAGCATTGATATCTTACAACTGGCCGGGGAACATACGGGAGCTGGAAAATTGCATAGAAAGGGCTCTAATAGTCTCGAAAAATGGGGAGATTCTTCCGAAACATCTTCCGTTCAAGGCGCCTTATGCCCCCAATATTCCAATGAAGACGCCGCTTGATTTTCCCGAAGAGGGGATAGACCTTGAGGAAACGGAAAAATGTTTTATAAGGGCCGCGTTGAAACAGTCCGGAGGCAACCGAACAAAGGCGGCGAAGCTTCTTTCAATAACCCGTTCGGCCCTTCTTTATAGAATGAACAAATATGGCATATCCTAAGAACTGAGAAAACAGCGGAGGATTTTATGAATATTAAAAGCGTAGGATTTCCAAGAATGCACAAGGATGTTGGGGAAAAGAGGGATTTCTTGCCTGAATTTTTCGGGTTATTCACAGGTTTTTCAGACAAAATGATTTTAGTGGAAGAAGGGTATGGGGCGGGAATGGGATATTCCCGCGAGGACTATCTCGCCGTTAATCCCGAGATCCATTTTGTGAGCCACGAAGAAGCGTACAAAACCGATTTGGTTATTGTTTTAAGGTCGCCCGAGATTTATGAAATAGATTGGATGAAGAAGGGAGCAGTTCTTCTGTCAATGCTTCATTTTGATACCAGGGAGTTTAGAAACGGATACCTTGGAGATAGAGACATATACTGCTATTCAATGGATTCAATAAAGAATGATAATGAAGTTAGGCTGGTAGTAAACTATTACGGAACAGCCTACGCGGGAGCAAGCATCGCTTTTAAAACCCTTAAGAAAAACCGGCTTGATTTCTATGCCTTGAACAGGGAACCCTTGATTATAAGCATAATGGGATTTGGGTCGGTAGGGCTAAATGCTGCAAAGGCATTCAAGAACCTTAGCAACCTTGAATTTTTAGGGAAAGACGAAAATGTGCCCGGTGTAATCATAAAAATGATTACACGCAGCATAACCGGTGACGAGAATCAGCTCAAAAAAATTCTTCCGGACACGGATATATTGGTTGACGCCACATGGAGAAGCGACCCATCGATAGCTATTGTATCAAACGAGCTTTTGGGCCTTTTGCCGGAGCATGGCGTGATACTTGATCTGACGGCAGATCCATATAAAACAAAGATAAAGCCCATCCAGATAAAAGGTATCGAGGGAATACCTACCGGTACTCTTTCGCATTTCGTAATAGAACCTGGAGATTCCAAATACCAAGATATTCCGAGCGAAGTCAATCAGTTGAATAAGAGAACCGTCGTTAGCTGCAACGCGTGGCCCGGCGTTTATCCTGTTGAGGCCATGGATGTTTATGGAAAGCAGCTCAGGCCATTCATAAAAATCCTTCTTAAAAAGGGAACAGATTTGGATGTTTCCGAAGAAGCCGATCAATATGAGAGAGCCCTTAAAAAGGCTTCTCTTGAACATTTCGAGCAATTCGGAATACATTAGAATTATTCTTGGTTATCATTGAGTTGAGAGTATAACAATCAAAATCAAGGATTAATAATTGGGCAGTTTTCAAGCCATAAGAGGTGGAAGGAGAATATAGTGAAATCCATTTCAATAATTGAGGGGAAGCTTTCGAAAAAATGTCTTCCCGATTTTCTAGCAGTGGAGGCAACCGCCCCTGCAAGAGCTTTTCATAGGGAGCTTCCGGAATATAGCGAGACGCCCCTTGCAAACCTGAAGAATCTCGCAAAAATACTGGGAGTAAAGGGCATCTACGTTAAGGACGAGTCAAAGAGGTTCGGCCTTAACGCCTTCAAGGCACTTGGCGCTTCATACGCCATTTCCAAAATTGCCGCAAAGGAGAAGAATCCATCAAAGGCAGTATACGTGACGGCGACAGACGGAAACCACGGCAGGGGAGTCGCATGGGCGGCCATGAAGCTTGGAGCGCGCGCCGAGGTGTTTATGCCTGTGGGGTCAAAAGAATGCCGCGCGGATGCCATCCGAGGCATTGGAGATTCCAAGGTCGAAATAACGGACATGAACTACGACGATGCCGTTCGTTTCGCATCGGACTATGCAAAGAAAAACGGATACCATTTTGTTCAGGATACCGGCAACGCAAATTATAGGGACATACCAAACGACATAACACAGGGTTACACAACAATGGCCTTCGAGGCCATAAAGCAGCTTGAAGGTTATGGGGTGGACAAGCCGACCCACATGTTTCTTCAGGCTGGCGTAGGGTCAATGGCGGGAGGCGTACTTGGATTCATTGCGCATTATTATGACGGAAATCCCCCTGTTACAACAGTAGCGGAACCGTGGGAAGTGGCGTGCATATACGAATCGATTAAGAGCGGTTGCGAAGGTCCGACATCCGTAGGCGG
>JAENWJ010000015.1 GCA_016649995.1 Peptostreptococcaceae bacterium | reverse complement strand
TACAAAGTGAACCCTTCCTTTGGAACATCCGATGACAGGGCGGCGCTTTTGGATGCGGTTAGGAGTGGACTTGTAGATGTGATAGGAACGGATCATGCCCCTCACAGCAGGGAAGATAAAATAAATGGAAGCCCGGGCATATCTAATGTGGAAATAGCATTTGAAATGGTGAATACCGTTTTTGAAAAGGAAAAAATAGGTCTTGGAAGGCTGATTGAAATGATGGCCGAAAAGCCTGCCGAACTTCTTGGGCTTGCCAAGGGACGCATTGAAGAGGGATTTGACGCGGACCTGGTTTTGGCCGACCTGGATATAGCAAAGACAATTTCATCAGAAACCTTCGTGTCGAAGGGCAGAAATACACCCTTTAACGGATGGAAGACTAAAGGGGAGATTGTATTTACAATGAAAGAGGGGGAAATAGTTTATGATAGTAGACAGATTGCACGATGAGGTCGTTTCCAAGGGGATGATTTGCGTTGGGCTGGACATACGGATGGAGTATATACCGGATTTTTTGAAAAAGAAATACAGTGCCGAAAATGATAGGATTTTTGCGTTCAACCGTTTGGCGATAGATGCGGCAGAGAACAGGGCGGCCTGCTTCAAGCTGCAGATAGCATGCTATGAAGCGGAGGGAATCGAAGGACTGAGGGCCTATGGAAAAACAATGGACTATCTTAGGGAAAAGAAATTGATATCCATAGCAGATGCTAAAAGGGGAGATATCTCTTCTACTGCAGGGCTATATGCCAAGGCGCATTTCAGTGGCGAGTTCGAGGCTGATTTCATGACAGTGAATCCATACATGGGTGAGGACGCAATATCACCATATTATGATTATATAAAGAATAAAAATAAGGGCCTCTTTGTTTTGATTAAGACATCCAATCCCTCTGCGGCGGACTTTCAGGAAAAAACCATGTCGGGCGGGAATCCTCTCTATATGGAAACTGCAAAAAAAGTTGCTGAGTGGGGGGCTAACTTTATAGGCAACAGCGGATACAGTTCCATAGGCGGAGTGGTGGGTATAAAAAACACACGCGAATTTCATGAAGTGAGAAAGATTTGCCCCGGAATGTTCTTTCTGGTGCCTGGATACGGCGCGCAGGGAGGAACCGGCAACGACATAAAGGATGCGATAAGCGATCCGTGCGCGGTGGTCAATTCATCTAGGGGCATAATCGCCCATGCGCAGAAAGCCGATAATGAGAACGCTTTCATGGATATAATAAGCGGGCGTGTTGAAATGATGAGAAGGGACCTAGCGTATGAGTAAAATTCTGTACAACAATTCCTTGACGGAAACGGTATATGAGATTGCTGTAGAAGGGAGCTTTGAGGGCGGAATGGGGCAGTTCTACATGGTTCGTGCATGGGACGAATACCCGGTGCTTTCAAGGCCTCTCAGCATCCATGACCTCGAGGACGACCGCATAGTATTCCTTTACAGGATTTGCGGAGAAGGAACCCGTATACTCTCTAAGAAAAAACCTGGCGATGAAATAAGCATCGATGGACCATATGGAAACGGATTCCCCATGGAGACGGGACGCATTGCGCTTGTGGGAGGAGGATTGGGAACGGCGCCTCTTAGGCTCGCAGCCAAAACGATAAGGGAATTAAGTCCCGAAAAGCTTGACATCTATCTCGGATATTCCGATGAGGATATCAATTCTGACCGTTTTTCGGCCTATGCCGATTCCATGCAGATAGACATAGGAGGATTTGTGACTGAAGGGATTGATCCATCCTGGTATGACGTCATCTTTGCCTGCGGTCCTGAGCCCATGATGGAGGCCCTAGCAAAAAAAACGAGGCCCTACGATGTCAAGGTTTTCGTGTCGATGGAAAAACGCATGGCCTGCGGCATAGGGGCATGTTTAGTATGTACATGTAAAACAAAAAATGGAAATAAGAAAACATGTAAGGACGGTCCCGTTTTTGCAGGAGAGGATGTGTTCTTTGATGAGCTGTAGCCAAGTCGATTTTGGGAACATAACATTTAAAAATCCGGTGGTTATGGCCTCGGGTACCTTTGGCTTTGGAAAGGAATACGGAGAATGCTATGATGTTTCCAAGCTGGGAGGTATATCCACAAAGGGAATAACCATGGAGCAAAGAGACGGCAATAAAGGCATACGAGTGTGGGAGACACCTTCGGGCATAATGAATAGTGTAGGGCTCGAAAACCCTGGCGTTGAAGGGTTTCTTGCAGATGAAGCCTCTTATCTTGAAAAGCTTGATACCAGGATTTTGGTTAATGTCAGCGGATCTAAGATAGAGGACTATGTAGAATCTGTACGAAGAATAGAAGATACTCCATTTGAAATCATAGAGCTCAACATATCTTGTCCAAATGTAAAAAGCGGTGGGATGGCTTTCGGAACCAATGCTGATTCGGCTTACGGTATAGTAAAGGAAATTCGCAAGCATACTGCGAAGATGTTGATGGTGAAGCTGTCGCCGAATGTGGGCGACATTGCTGAAATCGCTTCGGCATGCGTAGAGGCAGGGGCGGACGCCATATCTTTAATTAATACTATTCAAGCCATGGCGGTTGATGTGAAAAAGCGAAAAATAATTTTTGACAATACATATGCCGGACTGTCCGGACCGGCGATTCGCCCCATAGCGCTCAGGATGGTTCACCAGGTGGCAAGAGCCGTCGATGTGCCCATAATGGGAATGGGAGGGATTGTTACGGGAGAGGATGCTATATCGTTTATAATGGCGGGGGCTTCATGTGTTCAGGTTGGGACCGCCAATTTCATGGATTTGAGGGCGGGAACAAGGATAATCGAAGAAATCGAAACCTTCATGGAACGTGAAAAAATTAAAAGCCTGTCTGAGATAACAGGCATATTATAAAGGAGACAAGCTATGGAACAGAGGGAATTGCTTGAAATATTCAAAGAAACCGAGGCAATATTGGAGGGACATTTTCTATTGTCTTCCGGGAAGCACAGTGGGGGCTATGTTCAGTGCGCGAAGGTTTTGGCCTACCCCGACAAGGCTGCTATTGTGGTTGGCGAGGTAGTTAAAAAGATAGAAGATTTGAAATTTGATTATTTTGTGGGACCGGCTATGGGAGGGGTAATCCCTGCCTATGAATTCGGAAGGCAGATGAATAGGAAGGCTCTTTTCGCGGAAAGGAAAGACAATGAAATGTGCCTAAGAAGGGGCTTTGAAATTTTGCAGGGAGACAGAGTAATAATTGCAGAGGATGTAATAACAACAGGAAAGTCGACTAACGAGGTCAAGAATCTTTTAGAGAGTCTTGGTGCTGAAGTCGTAGCGGCAGTGTGCCTTGTGGACCGTGGCGGAAGCGATGCCTTGGGTTTTCCGGTGTTTAGCGCTGTAAAAGCGGATATAAGTGTATATGAACCGGATGAATGTCCATTATGCAAGAGCGGAATGCCATGGGTAAAACCAGGCTCTAGAAAAATGGTTTAACCCAGCTTGAAAAAGTTGCACTTATCCTGTACAATCGGAATATATACGGTTGGGGGGTATGAAAATGAAGGCAAGAATTAAGGGGTGGCTGTTCTTCGGAAGCGTATTTACAGTTGTTTGCGTTTTGCGGCTTTGGCGCGGAATATTTCTGATTTTTGCATATGCATTGATTGAAACGGTATGGCGTAAAAAAAAGAGCTTTTGCTACGATACCTGTCCCATAGGCAATCTTCTGGATTTTGCGGGTGAAAATCAATCTAGACATATAAAAGAAAATCCAAAGAAAGCCAATGTTGCGGGATGGTTGTTTTTTTTCACTTACATTGGTTTTATTTTGTTTGTCTTGATAGCATTTGCAGATAGGGACGGAGCAAAGTGGTATTATTTTTTTGGGTTGATGGTAGGCAGCATGATTCTGGCCTTGCTAACGGAAGTGTTTTTTAGGAAAAGATTTTGGTGCATATATATGTGCCCCTTATCGAAATTAATGAAAGGTATTCTAAGGTTTGCGAAACGATAGGAAAACGAGTACTTTAAAAATTTTGCAGCGAAAAGGAATTGCGAGGAGAATGGAAATGAGAAAAATCCTTCATGTGATTGCACAGGAACCCGGAAAGACAGGAAGCGGTGTTTTTGCGAGGAATATTTTACTCCAAGCAGAAAGCAAAGGATACAAGCAAACACTTATTGCAGGAATGCCTTCCCACGGAGACAAGGGAGAGTATTGCCTTCCTGAAGGAATCTGCTTTGAGCCGGTGCTTTTCGAAAGCAGGGAATTGCCTTTTCCAGTCGTGGGAATGAGCGATGAAATGCCATATGAAAGCACCCGGTACGATGAGCTTGTCGGCAACAATCTGGAACTTTGGGAGAATTCGTTCGGAAGGCATTTGACGGAGACTGTTGAATCGTTTGAGCCGGATGTCATAATATCCCACCATCTATGGCTTCTGACCGCGCTCGTAAGGGAAAGCTTTACTAA
Source organism: Peptostreptococcaceae bacterium (assembly GCA_016649995.1). Classification (NCBI taxonomy): domain Bacteria; kingdom Bacillati; phylum Bacillota; class Clostridia; order Peptostreptococcales; family Peptostreptococcaceae; species Peptostreptococcaceae bacterium. Next base: position 29,192 of record JAENWJ010000015.1, on the reverse strand, counting down.
TATTCCGGTGTTTGCTTTTTCGCATGGGAGCGATCTCAGGCAGATGGAAAACAACAGGATGCATAGTCAAAGAGTAATAAATGCATGCAGAAATCTTGACGGTATTTTTGCACTAAATGATTTTCAAAAGAGTCGAATCTGTAAAGTTTACGGTGTGCATCCTGAAAAAATAGCTGTTACGGGAGCAGGATACGACAGAAGTTGCTTCAATGAAGATAATAAGGGCTTGAGTCGGAAGCCGGAACAGATAGTATATGCGGGTAAAATCAGCAAAGCTAAGGGGGTTTTGAGCCTTCTCGATGCATTTGAAATAGTTTTGGCGCGTAGGCCGGAGGCAAGGCTTTGCCTTGCGGGATCCGGCAAGGGAACGGAATACGAGCAGCTTTCAGCAAGGGCAAGAAAAATGAAGAGTGTAAGGCTCATGGGAAACATGGATCAGTTTGATCTTGCAATATTATTTAGGGAAAGCGGCGTTTTCGCACTTCCATCGTTTTATGAGGGGCTCCCTCTCGTTTTGGTGGAGGCCGCAGCCTGCGGAATGAGATTGGCTGTTTCTGAATTGGGAGGATTGAAGGCGTGGTTTGGAGAGGATATGACTGAGTCCGGAAATGCTTTGATGGTTAAGCTGCCGAGAATGGTTTCGGTAGACAAGCCGCTCAAGGAAGACGAAAGCGATTATGCTGGCAGATTTGCAGAGGTTTTAATAGAACAGATGGACTCGAACCTGCTTCCGACTGATTCCGAAATCAGAAAGGATTTCGTAAAAAGAAAGTCATGGGAAAGCGTATTTGAATCAATTGAAAGTCATATTCCAAAAATATAAATACAATTGCGCTGTATTATTGAATAGCTGCATGATGCAGCTATATAACATTAATGTCTCTAACATTAAGTGCCTTGAAGCACAGGAAATAGGAAACCGAAAACATGGATTTCTATAGATGGGCTTTTTGTTTTTTTGTGAACGAATATGTGGACGATGTAGACGGCTTTTCTAAAGACATTTTTAAGGTTATACTGTAATATATGAAGCAAATTCAAAAAGGGGTGAAGAAATGGCTTTTTTTACAAAACACTTGGAAATCCACGACCAAATTTTGGAGCATCTCGACAAATGCATTCTTTGCCATGAAAGGCTCACAGAATATGTGGAGGATATATTTGAGGAAGGGAACGAGCAAAAGGCATTGGCCTATGTAAAGGAAATCAGTGCAATGGAGACCGATGCAGATGCCATAAGAAGACGCATAGTAATAGAGCTTCTGAAGGGCAATCTCTTGCCTCAGTCTAGGCGTGAAGTTCTCTGTCTGATTGAGGAAATAGATGAAATAGCAAATGAGTCCGAGGAAATAATGAGGGATATTTATCTTCAGGCAGTAGAGATTGACGATGAGTATTTGGACGGACTCATGGCGATAAACAAGGAGACGAAGCTTCAGCTTAAGAAACTCCGAATAGCGGTGGACAAGATTTTTTCGGACATATGGAGCGAAAATAAGAATTTGCATGAATTGTGCTTTGAAATAGACGCCCATGAAAGCGCAGTAGACATTATTGAGCAATCAATCATCAAAGATTTATATCGCAGCGGCCTTTCCTTGGCTGAAAAGAATCAATTGAGATACTTTGTCACCAAGTTTGCGGATATTTCCGATCTGGCGGAGGATATTTCCGATCTGCTAGAAAAAATCATCGTAATCAGAAAGGTTTGATTCTATGATATATTGCTATTTGATATCTGCGGTATTTTTGGGTTGGGCATTGGGAGCCAATGATTCGGCCAATTGTTTTGGAACTGCTGTGGCAACACGCGTAATCAGATACGGATGGGCCGTATCCCTAACGGCGGTCCTGGTGGTGGCCGGAGCCTTAATGGAAGGCGCGGCGGGCATAGAGAATTTAGGGGCATATGCGGCTTGCAACGGTGTATTTTCAGGGATGGACGCTTTCCTCGTCATGAGTGCCGCAGCCGTGACGGTAGGGTCCTTGACAATTTTCAAGCTCCCGATTTCAACATCCCAGGCGGTCATCGGAGCAATTATCGGCTCGGGAATAGCGGATGGCCGATTCGTAATCAGAGAAACCCTGCCTTTTTTTGGAGCCTGGTTCTTAACGCCTTTGGGAGCCATGGCAATTGGATATGTTTTGTATAGGCTCGTGAGCGAGCATGTACAGAAGCGTATAAACAACATCGAGTTGTTCGATCGGTTCATAAAAATCGGATTCATACTTTCGGGTGCTTTTTCTGCATATGCTTTGGGAGCAAATAACGTGGCTAATATAACGGCTCTTTTTGTTGGCAGACTTGAATTTTTCAGCGCAGGACAAGCCGTTGTGCTGGGAGGGCTTTCCATAGCGTTTGGAGTCTTGACGCATTCGAAACCTGTGATGATGACTGTGGGAAAGGGAATAGTCCATCTAAATCCCTTTTCGGGATTCATATCTGTGCTTTCTGCAGCGTTGGTTGTGTATTTCTATGCGCAGGTAGGCATTCCTGTTTCGACATCCCAAGCCATTGTCGGAGCAGTTTTTGGAATAGGGTTGGTCAAAGGGATACAGACCGTCAATATGAAGACCATAAGAAACATTGTACTCGCATGGTTCGGAACGCCATCTATTGCAGGGCTGATTAGCTTTGTGCTGTTAAAAATCGCGGGATAGAAAAGAACAAGGGGATGCAAGTTAATCAAAATAAACAGAAGGGGTGTTTAAATTGTCGGGATTATTCGAAAAATATGAATATAATGAACGACTTTGGAAAAGAAAATTTGCAAACCGTTTTGAAGAGATGGAAATCGAAGATTCGCTATTCCATTGGATAAATGTAAATGACATGGAAGAAGCGGAGGCCGTGGATAAAACCCTTGGGCTTTTGAAAACGCGGCATAGGGTTGTGAAAAGGAACATAGTAACAAAGGGACAAAGACCCAAAATTGCAGTGTATCCTGAATTTGTGTTTGTTGTCGCTAAAATGCCTACATATGATGGAGCCAAGAATCGAATAAGAAACGAGCAGGTAAGTTTCATACTGACAAAGGACAGCCTCATTTCCTTCCAACAAAGGAAGGGAGATGTATTTAGCGAGGTCCGAAAGGCGATTGAAACTGATGACTCTTTTGTTCGAAAGAACGGACCGGACTACCTTTTGCAGGCTCTTTTAGAATCCATAATCAACAATTATTTTGACCTAATTGAAAAAATGGATATCAAGATAGAGAGCCTTGAAGAGCGCCTTATAATGACGCGAACAGAGGACGTGCTTGAAGAAATACACAAGCTTAGAAAAAACATACTTATACTCCGGAATTCGGTCTGGCCTTTGAAGGATGTATTCAACGTGCTGTCAAGGGATGAGATACCCATTGTAAAGCCAGAGACAAGAATCTATTTCAAAGATTCATACGAGCATGTTTTTCATATAATAGATTCGTTGTCAATATATAGGGAAATGGTTTCGGGAATGTCGGACACGTATCTTTCAAACTTAAGCAACCGGATGAATAGGACAATGACGACCCTAACTATTTTCGCCACTATCTTCATACCATTGACATTTCTTACGGGGATCTATGGAATGAATTTCAAGTATATGCCGGAAATCGGCTGGCGCGCCGGCTATCCGATGTTTTGGGTCATAACGGCGACTGCGGTTTTTCTCATGCTAAAATATTTCAAGAACAAAAAAATGCTATAGAGAGGTATAATCCATGAATTATGTCATTGTCATAATGCTTCTTTTATTGTCTGCTATTTTTTCCGGCTTGACTATTGGGCTGTTCAGTCTCAATGTTTCAGAGCTGAAAAGAAAAATTAGGCTTGGAGATAAGAAAGCGCAAAAGGTTTACAGGGTGAGGAAGAATGGGAATTTGCTTCTTTGCACACTTCTGACAGGAAATGTAGCGGTCAATTCAACCATGGCGATATTTCTGGGCAGCATTGCAACGGGCGTAGTTGCCGGATTGGTATCAACCGGTCTGATTCTCATCTTTGGAGAAATTCTTCCGCAGGCAGTGTTTTCGAGGAATGCCCTTAAAATAGGAGCGAAAACAGCTTGGCTTGTACAGGGTATGATTTATATTTTTTCTCCTGTATGCTATCCGCTTTCAATAATGTTGGACTTAATGCTAGGCAAGGAATTGCCTACAATCTGGTCAAAAAGCGAGCTTGGGGAAATAATAAAGGAGCACGAGGATTCTCCCGATTCCAACATAGACGAGGATGAGGAAAGGATAATACTTGGGGCTCTTTCATTCTCGGAAAAGAAGGCAATTGATGTCATGACACCGAGAACGGTTTCATATTTACTTGAGGCGGGAAGAATTATTGATGATGATTTACTTGAAGAAATAATAAGCAAGGGTTTTTCAAGAATTCCTGTGTATGAAGGCACAGACGAAAACATAATTGGTATACTCTATGTCAAGAAGTTGGTTGGTTTTTGCAAAGGCAAGGGTTTTACGGTGGGAGATGTCTGCGAAAAAAGAGGAGTCATATTTACAGACAGGGATACCCGCTTGGATAACCTGCTGAATGTATTCATACATAGCAGGAGCCATATGGCCCTTGTATACGGAGAGTACGGCATGTTTAACGGAATTGTTACCCTTGAAGATATCGTCGAGGAGATTTTAAAGGTTGAAATAGTCGATGAGCAGGATAGAACAGAGGATATGCAGAAGCTTGCTCTTTCAAAACACAAAGCTAAGATGGAACAAGAGAATATGAAATCGGAAACGAAATAAAAAAAATAGAGGAGACGGAAATCATGTTCAGAACGGTTTGTTTTTATACATTGCTTTGGATTAGTCTTCTTTTGACGATTCCTGCAATGATTGTAGTTGAAATAGTAAGCCTTATTTCAAAACCGAAGGCAGAAGCCTTTGCGCACATTGTATCGAGGATATGGGGGAAGTCCGTTATTGGAATAAGCGGCAGCAAGGTTGAAATAGTGGGCCTCGAAAACATACCCAAGGAAGGCCCCGTGCTTTTCATATCGAATCACCAAAGCAATTTCGACATACCTGTTTTGCTTGGGTATCTGGATTCATCTGTTGGGTTTCTGGCCAAAGAGGAGATAAGGAAAATACCCATATTGGGCAGGTGGATGCGTTACCTAAATAGTGTGTTCATGGATAGAAGCAATCCCAGGGATTCCCTCAAAGCCATAGGAAGGGCAGCTAAAACCGTTGCAGATGGTCATCCTATGTGTGTTTTCCCCGAAGGGACCCGAAGCGGATCGGAGAATATTGGAGAATTTAAGGCCGGAGCATTTAAGATTTACACAAAATCCAAGGCGGCTGTGTTGCCTGTTGCAATTGATGGGACATGGCGTATGCAGGGCAGGGATACATTGCGGGTTAAACCTGCCAGTGTCAAAGTCTCCGTGCTGAAACCGGTCGATTTTGGGGAGATTTCACTGAGGGACACATCGGCCATTTCTGAAAAAGTGAAGAGTGAAATACAAAATGAATTAAACCGCAAAAAATGATTATAGATGAAATGTAAAGGGTAAAAAATATATGTTGAGCAAAAATATCAAGTTTGGCTGGGGGGATTGTATTGTATTGCGGAGTCGACTACAGTTTTTATACGGAAAAGTTTCTTAGGCAACTGCCGAAGGGCGTTTTTTTAAACACGAGAAACGGCAGTATTGCCAACATAACGACAAGCAGATGGGGAAGCATAGGTATTATGTGGGGCAAGCCGGTTTTTGCTGCATTGATAAAACCCTCGAGGTTTACATGCGGATTGATAGAAAAGACAGGTGAATTCACTGTCAGCGTGCCAGTGGACAGGGATTTTACCGATGAACTGCTCATATGCGGGCAGACAACAGGAATGACCACGGATAAATTTTCGGAGTGCAACTTGACCGCAATGAAGTCCCAAACACTAGAAACCTTTATAGTCGGCGATTGCAGGTTGCATCTCGATTGCAAGGTTTTAATGAAGAACGAAATGAAGATGGAAGCCTTTCTTGAAAAATCGGAAAATGAGTATTGCAATCGGGGCGATTTTTACAACCTTTACTACGCTGAAATCGTCTCTGCGTATGTAGTTGAATAAGCATGAACGAAAAAAATATGGCCGATTTGTAAGAACTTCTTGAAAGAAATAGTTTCGACGGGATCATCGATATACTGAGCACAATCATGGAAACAGCCAAGACATTCGGGTTCAAGGATCTTACCAAATGTCTTCCCACGCATTGACTGTGGCAAAGAAGAAGGATAGCGCGGGAATAGGCGGATTGCTAAGAAAGATGGAAAAAAATCTGGAAAAAATGAAAATCGTATACGTGAAGCATGGCGAAGAAAGCGAAATGGATTTCTTCGGCGAAGGTGCAGATGATTTTTAATTTTTTTAAATCGGTCGTGCCCGGAGTGCCAATGATTTCTTTTGCCATTTAATATATACGATAACCCGTTTGCAAACACGAGTCAAAGATCATTTGCTAATTAACCTATCGGATGCAAGACTTTTTTATTTGAGAGGGGATCGAAAAGTTTGGACATGGGGTGGCATTTGCGGAGCAATTTGATATAATGAAAGGAATAATTTCGGCAGGATTGCTAGAATTATATCTTTGTCAATTATTTCGTGTATAAGGGATTTTCCTGATGATAAGGAAAGAAACATCCGATTCATAAATAATTTCATAAACTGCGCCATTGAACAGTCGAAAATATGAAAAAACGGATTCTTTCCAGTGAACGTAGATGAATAATTTTTATAAAGAAGGGTATTTGTTAAAGGAAAGACAAAAAATATATGGGAGGCGGCATATGAGTTTACTAGACAAGATAAAGAGCACTACAAAGGAGACTGCATCTACCATCGGAGCTAAGTCCGCGGAATTGGTAGAGACGGGCAAGATGAAATTCAACATGGCTCAGCTTGAATCTGAAATAAAGACAAAGAAAAAAGAAATAGGAGATTTGGTTTATGCAGCCCATAAAATGGATGAGGAAGTGGATGCTGAAAAACTGACTCGAATATTTTATGAAATAGAGGAAATGGAAAACAAAATTGAAGAATTAGCGTGAGAATCTTCAAAGGAATCCGAAACATCAATGGATTCCTTTTTTATTACGCATAATATATAATGATTAAAAAGGCGGCAATGGGAGGATTCATGAAGATTGTATGTTTGGGAGATAGCTTGACATATGGATATGGAGTAAGGCGACGCGATGTGTGGACGAGCCTGGCATCCGAATTGTCGGGAGATTTATATATAAACAAGGGTATAAATGGAGATACGACGGGAGGAATGTTGTCGCGTTTTTACGAAGATGTTTTGATGGAAAAACCAAAAGCTGTTTTATTGATGGGCGGAGCCAATGATTTCATAATGGGTGAGCCGGCAAGCAGAGTACAGGCAAATATGTCGTCAATGGCATACCAGTCGCTGGCTCGGGGTATATTGCCTATTTTAGGAATAGAGATTGATATAATTGACGATATGGTCTATCCGGAGTGGAAAAATTTTGCAGATTTCAGCACTGTCCGCAATAAGCTTTGCCAGTATAGGGGATGGGTTGGAGAGTTCGCAAAGATATTTGGAATAGACTATATAGATGCATACAGGCCATTTTACGAGTATGACGCAAAGCGTGGCAGGGACTTATACTCGGACGGATTGCATCTCAATGTTGAGGGAAACAGACTCATGGCGTCAATAATATCGGAAGCGATGTCGAAATTAACAAGAAAATAAAATTGGAGGGATATAATGCAGACATTTATCGGTTTTGCGGCAGTTACTTTTTTCGCGGTTTATATTTATTTGAGGGTTTTCGGTTATGGGAGCAGAAAGAAAAAAGATTGATTGTGGATTTGTGAGAGGCTTGATTTTTGTTAGCTAAACGGAGGTTTCCATAAAGGGACAGCATCAGTAATGGAGCTTCCTTTCGGAAGCGTTGAAAAGCTGGGGCTTTTTTGCGGGGAGGTTATAAGCTTTACTGAAAAAGCAAAAACTGATGGACGCGACGGCGCTTTTGTTTTAGACTATTAGTTAGGAGGCTAAATAATATGGCGCAAAACGAATTCAGCAATCATTCCGGCTATTTTATTCAGGAAATTGCAAGGAAAACGAACTACCTGTTAAACGGATTGTTGGCTCCGCTCGGGATTACATATGCGCAATTCAGGGTTCTGAATTGTCTGTGGAAAAAAAGGATCCTTTTGCAGAAGGAAATCCACGAGGTTATTGAAGTCAAACCTTCGACACTTACAGGTTTGATTGATTTACTGGAGGCAAAAAGGCTTCTGGGAAGGTCAGTTAGCGAGGTCGATGCAAGGGCAAACAGGATCCGCCTCACAGAAAAGGGGCGCGAGCTAATGGAACCGGCATGGAAAGTTATCGAAGCCTTTGAAAACAGAATGACCGAAGGGATAGATGAAAGCGGAAAGAAAGGCCTTATTATTCATTTGAAACGCATAAACGGAAACTTGGAGTGATTAAGGTTACTCAATAAAACAATAATCAAGGAGGCACACAATGAGCGAAAGGTTCTCTATTGAAGAAAGCTGGGCGGTCCACAAGGACGGCGAGGATGCATTGAGAGGATTCAAGGACAGATTTTATCTCTTGAAGGATTCGATTTACATGGACGGAAACTCCCTGGGACTCATGTCGGTGGACGCGGAGGCTTCGCTCTTAAGGGTAATGGAGGAATGGAAGACCCTCGGCATAAACGGCTGGATGGGTGGGGAAACACCGTGGTTTTATTATCCCGAAATGCTTGCGGGCAAGTTGGCTGGGCTAATAGGCGCGGAAAAGGATGAGGTGATGATACATTCATCCACAACCGTAAATCTCCACCTGCTTTTGGCGACATTCTACCGTCCCGAGGGAAACCGCACGAAGATACTCATGGACAACCTCACATTTCCATCCGACCGATACGCCGTTGAGAGTTTCATGAAGACAAAGGGATACGACCCAAAGGAGCATTTGCTTGTATTTGAAAGCTCTGATGGAAAGACACTCGACGAGAATGCTATAGCGGATGCTATGGATGAGGAAGTATCTCTTATTCTGCTTCCCTCTGTGCTCTATAGGAGCGGGCAGCTGCTTGATATGAAGAGCTTGACAGAAAAGGCACATGAAAATGGTATATTAATAGGCTTTGACTGCGCTCATTCCATAGGTGCGGTGCCGCATAGGTTTAGCGATTACGGACCCGATTTTGCATTTTGGTGCAACTACAAATACGTTAATAACGGCCCCGGTGGGACTGCCGGATTCTATATAAACAAGCGCCATTTCGACAGGGAGGTAGGACTTGCCGGATGGTATGGAGTTGAGAAGAATAAGCAATTCGATCTTGAAAACGAGTTTCATCAAAACAGGTCAGCTGGAGGATGGCAGATAGGAACATCCCACATGCTTTCAATGGCGCCCCTTGAAGGTTCCCTGAAAATCTATGAAGAAGCCGGAATTGAAAATCTTAGGGAAAAATCACTGGAGCTTACTTCGTACATGATGTTCCTTATAGATGAATGGTTGAGTCCCGATGGCTTTACTGTGGGAACTCCGAGGAAAGATGAAAAACGTGGAGGACATGTGGCTCTAGAACATGAAGAGGCGGTACGCATAAACGAGGCGCTTAAGGAGAGGGGCGTTGTTCCAGATTTCAGGCCCCCAAACATAATTCGTCTGGCTCCTGTTCCCCTATATACCTCTTTTCATGATGTTTGGAAGGTTGTATCTGCCATAAAGGGAATATATGAAAATGGAGAGTACAAGAGGTTCGACAAGAAAAGAGGCACAGTAGCTTAGGCTTTGCACCATCACATAAAAAACACATAAGTAGATTATAATGATTGCCAAAGGCGGCAATCATTATTTTGCTTTGATTCAGGTTTAATCGGGCAAATAAAAAGAAACGAATATGATGCAAGGGAGAGCATATGAAGAAAACAATAAAGATAAGGGCATACATTCAAACATTTTTCTTTTTACTCATTGCGGCAATATCGATAAATCACGGTTTAGAGGAATCCGGGCAAGGCATTCCTTTCTTGTCTGCGGCATCTCTTCATGCGCTTTGTCCATTCGGAGGGGTAGTGACCTTGTACCAAACTATTACAACGGGAACCTTTGTTCAAAAGATTCATGAGTCAGCATTGGCCATGCTCTATTCGGTTATAGTGCTGTCTGTGCTTTTTGGACCCGTTTTTTGTGGATGGGTGTGTCCTTTGGGAACGCTTCAGGAATGGATAGGGAAGCTGGGCAAAAGGATTTTTAAAAAAAGATATAATAGATTCATGCCTATTTTTATAAACAGTAAATTGCGATATCTACGATATTTGGTTTTGGCATGGGTAGTATATGTTACGGCAAAATCAGGGGTTCTTCTTTTTGTAAATGTTGATCCATACTATGCATTATTCAATTTCTGGACAGGGGAAGTGGCTTTGTCCGCCCTGGCAATTCTTGCATTAACAATGGTAGGAGCGCTTTTTGTTGAAAGACCCTGGTGCAAATATACATGTCCTTTTGGGGCTTTCCTAGGCATATTCAATCTATTTAGGATATTCAAGATAAAAAGGGAGACGTCAACCTGTATAGATTGTGGGGCTTGCGGAAAGGCATGTCCAATGAATATTCGGGTCGATAAAAATAAAACGGTTCGAGATCATCAATGCATAAGCTGTAGGATATGCACTTCCGAGGAAGTTTGCCCAATTCCGGATACGGTTGAGTTTAAAACGGGAGGTGGCCTCAGTGAAAATTAAAAGTGGGGTTCTTGGTATTATCATATTTTTGGCAATCTTTGGAGGGATAGCTTTTTCGAGTTCTTTGGGGTATTGGCAGACCGAATCATCAAAGGAACCGGCTGTTTACGATTCGGGCGAATTCGAAGGCATGCCGAATCCGGGGGATATAAGAGGATCATATTCGTTTTCGGATGTTTCGGAGGCCTTTGGAATACCTATAGAGGATTTGACGATGGCATTTGTATTGCCTGAAGATACGGACCCTGGGGAGTTTAAAAACAAAGACCTTGAATTGATATATGAAAATTTGAAAGAAGAAGGTACTGAAATAGGAAATGGTTCGGTAAAACTTTTCGTAGCGCTATATTTGGGACTCCCGTATGAAATAGAAGAGGGAACCTTTTTGCCGCTTGAGGCGGTTGCTATTCTGAAGGAAAAAGCTGAACCGACAGAGGAACAGATAGAATACATCGAAAGGAATGGGATTGAAGTAAGATCATATAACGCGGAAGAATCTCCTGCATTGGAGATGGATGATGATGCTAAGACAAGTGGAGAGGAAACCGATGAAAGAACGATAAATGGCAAAACAACATTCGCAGACTTGCTTGATTGGGGAATTACTTCGGAAAGCATTGGTAAAATACTGGGGACCGATATTCCGGAGGCCGGTCTAAGCATAAAGGATTTTTGCACTCAAAAGGGGCTTGAGTTTTTGCCGATAAAGGAAGAACTGCAGAGGGAAGCGGATGCACTTGACCAAGGCTAAAAAAAGAAACCGTTTGCATTAGGTGAAGGCCCTCATGAAAAAAAGGAAGCTCCCATGTATGATTGAAAGAAGCTCTTCGTTTTCCGATTGAGAAAGTGCAGACTCTTCTACTTGTAAAACTTTTTCGGAGAAAATATTGCACCAATTAACAGTAAAAGTTGAAAAATTGAGTTCCGATTGCTTTAAGAGACGCTTCCCGAGCGTTCTTTCTTCGGAATCAAATTCAAGCTGATTGTATAATTCTCCAAGAAGAGCTGGCCTTGAGATATTAATATTTTTGAGCAATTGCATGTTTTCCTTTCTCGATGTCATGGCAATTGTGAAGTATAGAGCCGCTAAATCGACAAAGGCTTTTGACTCTTCTTTGTTAAGGCTGATGAATTTTCTGGCTCTTTTGTCATTTGAGGAATAAATCAGGGTTGCGAATTGGTAAATGGATCGTCTCATATGCTTGAAATAGTTGCGAAAAAATGTTTTCTTGGGATATTTTTTGGAAATTCTTGTAAGCCGCGAAGTGTTTTTTCCAAGAGCGGCGTTTATAATATATTGTTTTTTAGAAAAATCATAGAATCCCATTTTGGTCAGCTCCTTTTCATAAGTAGTTCTATTATATATCAAGATATATCTAATGCAAGACCGGGTGAGTCTTATCTTGTTAGGTTAGGGTGAATATGGTAATATTAATCAGTAGGACTAACTCGAAAGGAGTCAAAAAACATGAAAAAAATAGCTATTGTTACGGATTCGACCAGCGATCTTTCCGCCGAACAGATGAAGGCGTATAATATTGAAATGCTTTCGTTAAGAGTTATTTACAAGGAAAGGGAATACAGAGACCGGTTGGATATAACACCTAAGCAGATATATGAAAATTTGGACAAGGAGGTGCCAAAGAGCTCCCTGCCTCTTCCGGGAGATGTAATTAGGCTTCTCGACCGCCTTAAGTCTGAAGAATATACGGATGTGGTCATATCACTTATTTCATCGGGACTTAGTGGCACATACAACATGGTTCGCCAGGTGGCAGAAAACTATGATGGTTTGAACATAGAAGTGGTTGATTCAAAAGCATTGTCATTCGGTCTTGGATTCTTGTCGATTGAGGCGGCAAAGGAAAGAGAAAAGAGCAATGATTTGGATAAAATCATGGAGAAAATCCTTAAAACTAGGGATAACATATATTTGACATTCGTGGTCAAGACCCTTGAATATCTTAAACTGGGTGGACGCATAGGTTTGGTAGAGGGAACAATTGGAGAGATTCTTGGGATAAAGCCTATCATCGGCATTAATGACAATGGAATCTATTATACAATTTCAAAAGTAAGAGGGAGAAAGAAATCCATAAACAGGATGTTCGAACTCATGAAGGAAAAATACGCCGGAAAGTCATTTAATCTGGCTGTAATAAGCGCAAACGCAGATGAAGAGGCGATGAAGCTAATGGAAAAGATACGCGAAATGGGAAACGTTGAGGAAAGTTTTTTTGCCCAGCTTGGACCGGTCATGGGGGTTTATACGGGGCCTGGACTGATAGGCATTGTTGCATACGAGGCATGATGGACAACAGAGCCTGGGCGTGTATGCCCGGGCTTCTTTTATGTTGCGCAAAGCATCAATTGCGTGATTCTTTTTGGGCAAAAAAGCAAAATTGTTTTATGGAGCGTCATTTTTGGGTATCATGTTGGTATCGAATATTATGGAGGATAACTCATGAAGCAAACAGAGTATTATATGAAAAGTGCGGTTGAAATTTTTGACATTCTTGAAACATCTTCAAGAGGACTTGATTCCTCGGCGGTGTCAGAGAGAATGGTTAAGTATGGCAAGAATGAGTTGACTGCAAAACCACGCATCCCTAAGTGGCAAATGTTTCTGTACCAGTTCAAGGATGTTTTAGTGATTCTGCTTATGGTTGCAGCCTTCATGTCGCTTCTTATAGGCAACTATAACGATGCTGTAATAATGGGGATTATTGTTATTGTCAATGCGTCCATAGGATATTTCCAAGAGAACAAGGCTGAGAATATAATGGAGTCCCTAAAGAAGCTGGTGCAGTCGCCGTCCAAGGCTTATAGGGACGGGGAATTGAAGGAGATCATCCAGACGGATCTTGTTCCGGGAGATGCAATCTACCTTGAAGAAGGGGACAAGATTCCTGCAGACATACGCATAATGGAGGCTTTCAACTTCAGGACCAACGACTTCTCTCTGACGGGAGAATCCATGCCTCAGGAAAAGAATTCAGATACATTGAAGAAGCAGGCTATTCTTGCCGACAGGGACAATATGGCCTATCTTGGAACGACGGTTGCATCCGGGAACGCAAAGGGTATAGTCGTTGGGACAGGAATGGAGACTGAACTAGGGAAGATAGCAGATATGACCCAGGAGGAGGATGCATCCTCCTCACCTCTTCAAATTGAGATGAGGGCAATAGCCAACAGCATTGCAGTTTTCGCCGTATTTATAGGTGTGGTGCTCTTCGGCATCAGCATAAGCCAAGGGCTGGGAATGAACTTCGCGCTCATTTACGGGCTTGGAATAGCCGTTGCAGTGGTGCCGCAGGCTCTGCCTATGCAGGTGACGGTGGCTTTGTCAAACGGTGTGGGACGGCTTGCCAAGAAAAATGCCGTAATAAGAAAGCTGTCATCTGTTGAGACACTGGGTTCAACCAATGTAATAGCCACAGACAAGACCGGCACGCTTACCAAAAATGAAATGACGGTAAAACACCTATGGTTCGACAGAAAGGAATACGAACTTACGGGAATAGGCTACCAGCCAAAGGGAGGAATCAAGAATTCAGAGGGGCGCCAGCTTACAAGGGATGAAATAGACGAAATAGAAATAATGCTCGATGCCGCAACTATGGCATCGAATGCTGAAATACATGAACCGGATGAAAACCATACAGGGTGGTACGCAATAGGAGATCCCACGGAAGCGGCTATGGTTGCAGCCTCAACGAAGCTTGGAACCCGCTCTCCCAATGAAGATGAGGAAAACCCTGAGCTCTATGAGTTCAGCTTCGATTCGGTAAGGAAGCGCATGAGTTCGGTAAGACAATTCGGAGACAGAAAGGTTCTTACGATGAAGGGCGCGATGGACAGCGTGCTTGAGGTGAGCAACAGAATATATAGAAATGGCGAATCGGTTCCCATGGAAGAATCCGACAAGGAGTGTTTAAAGGATCTTAATGTTGCATATTCCAAGAAGGCTATGAGGGTTTTGGCTATTGCGTACAGGGAACTAGGAAAAGACGAAAGTGACTATGTGCTTGAGGACATGGAAAGAAATGTAGTATTCCTAGGCCTCATGGCAATGACAGATCCCCCAAAGGAGGGGGTTCGCGAGGCCATGGAAAAAGCGCATGATGCACATATCCGTACATTCATAATGACAGGAGACCATGCGATAACAGCCCAGGCCATAGGCCAGCAGGTAGCCCTTTCAAAGGACGGAAGTCCCGTAGAAGTGGTCACAGGGCAGGATCTTGACGAAATGGACGATGATGCGCTTAAGAATCTAATGGAGAAAAACGAATCACTCATATTCTCAAGGGTTTCACCCGAAAACAAGCTCAGAATTGTTAAAATACTAAAGAACCAGGATCAGATAGTAGCCGTAACGGGTGATGGAGTAAACGATGCCCCCGCACTTAAAAGCGCTCACATAGGGGTTGCTATGGGCGGAATAGGAACAGATGTTTCAAAAGAGGCCGCGGATCTGATTCTCCTCGACGACAGCTACTCAACCATGGTATATGCAATACGGGAGGGTCGAACAATATACAACAATCTAAAGAAGACCATATTGGCATCCCTAACGAGCAACGGGGCCGAGCTGTCGGTGGTGCTTCTCGGACTGATGGGTGTAGCTTTCTTCGGATGGCCCATACCAATACTTGCCATACAGATACTTGCCATAGATCTTTTGGCGGAGATCCTGCCGCTTACGGCGCTCACATTCGATCCGGCTTCTGATGACATAATGACATCACCGCCGAGAAGCCGAAAGGACCACATACTAAGCAAGAAATCCATGACGGAGATTCTTTCACTAGGATTTGTAATGGGTCTTTTGGGTTTCATAAATTTCGGGCTGTTCATAAATCGCATGGGTGTTGATATGACATCCACGCACGCACTGTATGCCAGGGCGACAACCATTAGCTATGCAACCATAGTGGCATGCCAGTTCATGAATGTTCTTTCAAGAAGATACACATACGAGAGTCTTTTCAACTATACATTTTTCACGAATAAGAAGATGCTCCTTTCTATCTTGTTTTCAATCGGGCTGACAATTGCCGCTATATATACTCCTTTCATAAATTCGTTCATAGGATTTGCTCCATTGTCGATTATGGATTGGGCATTTGTAACAGGATCCGCCATGGTTTTCCTTGCCGTCTATGAAACCATTAAGGCGTTCAAGCGAAGCAGACGGGTCGTAGTGAATACTGATTAGAAAAATGAAATAGAAATATCCATAGATAGAGGCCCTGCAAAAATTGCGGGGTCCTTTGTATAAGACGGGGGGACAGGCACCTGTCCGATACAAATAAAAAGGAATGGAAGACCAAAGATAGAATAAATAAAGCGGGGGGCATGGCCTCACCGCAATGGACAACGGAATAAAGAAAATTCCGATTCTTATGCTTTCGGGAGAAAAGGACCCTGTGGGAAGAAACGGTAAGGACATCGAAACTCTTTTCGGCTTTTACAGAGACTTCGGATATGATGATGTATCTAGGGTTATAGTGGAAGGTGCGAGGCACGAAATTTTGAACGAAACAAACCGTGCCGAGACTTGCAAAATTATATACGAATGGATAAGGGAAAGGAGCTGATGGAAATGAAAAGGTATGTGCTTGCGCTGGACCAGGGAACGACAAGCTCAAGAGCTATTCTGTTTGATAAGGCCGGAAAAATTGTTTCCATGGCGCAAAAGGAGTTTAAGCAATACTATCCCAAGCCCGGCTGGGTTGAGCAAGACCCAATGGAAATCTGGGGCAGCCAAAGCGGAGTGGTTAAGGAAGCCTTAGAAACGGCCGGCATAGACTACGGTGAAATTGATTCCATAGGCATAACAAACCAGAGGGAAACTACCGTTGTTTGGGACAGAAAGAGCGGGAAACCTGTATACAATGCAATAGTATGGCAGTGCAAACGGACAGCCTCCATATGCGAAACCCTTGCAGAAGAAGGATACGCAGAATACATACGTAGCAAAACGGGGCTTTTGCTCGATGCGTATTTCTCCGGCACTAAAATCAAATGGATTTTGGACAATGTTGAGGGAGCTAGGGAGAGAGCCGAAAGGGGAGAATTGCTTTTCGGCACAATAGACACATGGCTGATATGGAACCTCACAAGGGGCAAGGTTCACGCCACGGATGTCTCAAACGCATCAAGAACAATGCTTTTTGACATAAAGAACCTCACATGGGACGAAGGGCTATTGCATGCGCTTGATATTCCGGTATCCATGCTCCCCGAAATAGTGGATTCCTCGGGAATAGCAGGATACGGAGATCCAATGCTCTTTGGAGGGGAAAGGATTCCAATTTCGGGCATAGCGGGAGACCAGCAGGCCGCGCTTTTCGGGCAGGGATGCTTCCGTATGGGGATGGCTAAAAACACCTATGGGACAGGGTGCTTCATGCTCATGAACACGGGTGAGAAGATAGTCGAATCAGACAAGGGGCTTTTGACCACGGTGGCCTGGAGAAAAAACGGAAGAACGCTCTATGCTCTCGAGGGTAGTGTTTTCATGGCCGGGGCAATAGTCCAGTGGCTAAGGGATGAAATGAGGCTCATCGACAGTTTATCAGAAAGCGAGCAGGCGGCGCTTAAGGTGGCTGACAACGGAGGGGTTTATCTCGTTCCCGCATTCGTAGGGCTAGGGGCTCCCCATTGGGACATGTACGCAAGGGGAATCATAGTGGGTCTTACCAGAGGAAGCGGAAGGGACCACATAATAAGGAGCGCACTAGAGTCCATAGCGTATCAGACAAAGGATGTTTTGGAGGCTATGCAGTCTGACTCGGGAGTAATTCTAAAAGAACTAAGGGTTGACGGAGGTGCGGTGGAAAACGGTTTTCTCATGCAATTTCAGGCGGATATTTTGGGTAAAAACGTTGTAAAACCCGTAATAAATGAGGCGACTGCCTTTGGAGCAGCTGCTCTTGCGGGGCTCGCAACAGGGTTTTGGGAAAGTGAGGAAGCCATTGAAGGAATGCTGAGGGCAGAGAGACTATACTATCCCGAGATGGAAAAAGTTAATGCAGAGAATTTTTACAGGGGATGGACCAGGGCTGTAGAGAGATCTAAACGTTGGGAAGAGATGTAGAGATTTGAGAATAATTGTTTCCAGCGGTGTTTTGAAGGTTATAATGATAAAATAGGCAATCATTGAAATCAGAAAACATAAGGAAAGGTTGCGGCATTTTATTAATAACTGGAAACCTGAGAATTGAAAGGAAGGATGAGATGAAAATTAAGGTATTGGACATTGTTTCCGATGTGCACAACGAAGGATATATAGACAATACGCTTGTTGATTTTTTAAGCGAAATAGAAGAGAAGACGGGGCGAACCTTTGAGCATGTCAAGCCGGTAGATTTTGAAGGCGAGGGTTTCCATTTCATATTCATCAAGTCCGGAGGAACCGAGGGGGTATTTAAGGAACTATATCAAAAATTGAAGCCGCCGTTTGTCCTTCTGACGAGTGGAATGCATAATTCCTTGGCTGCTTCTATGGAAATTGCATCCTTCCTAAGAGACAAGGAACAGCAGGTGGAGATTATACACGGTGATGCCGCATATACTTCGAGACGCATAGAAGAAATGCTTAGGATAATGTCTGTGAAGGAACGGCTGCAAAGCATCCGATTGGGAGTAATAGGGAAACCGTCCGATTGGCTGATAGCAAGCGATGTCGACTATAAGGAAATCAAGGATATCTTGGGGATAACACTGGTGGATATAGGCATAGATGAGCTTATCGGAAGCATAAGCGATGAAGAGAAGGTTCCAGATGAAGCATTCAAGGAAATAAGAGAGAAGTCTTTCGACAGTGAAGTCACAGAGGGAGCTCTCGCCATATATTCGGGGCTTAAGACAATAATTAAAAGGTATGATTTGGATGGTTTTACACTCAGATGTTTCGATCTTCTTGAACCGCTTGGAAACACAGGTTGTCTTGCGCTTTCAATCTTAAACGACGAGGGGATTCCGGCAGGTTGCGAGGGGGACGTTCCGGCGCTTATTTCAATGACACTATTGAGTTATCTTACCGATAAGCCGGTCTTTGTAGCCAATCCTTCAAGAATCGATGTGGGCAGAAATGAAATGGTATTGGCTCATTGCACCGTACCTATGAGCATTACCGAAGGCTACGAATTAGAGACCCATTTCGAGTCGGGCATAGGCATAGGCATAAGGGGCAAAATACCCGAAAGTGATGTAACAATCTTCAAGATTTCAAGAAATGCAGATAAATATTTCGTTTCAAAAGGGGAGGTTTTGAAAAACCTTAGAGACCCAAATTTGTGCAGAACGCAGATCCATGTAAAGCTTGAGGAAGATGTAAATTACTTCCTTACAGAACCATTGGGAAACCATCATTTGGTATGTATGGGAGACCATGTGGATTTGGTCAACACTTTTTTCCGTTGGCTGTAAATAACATCATAAAAGACTAAAAACATGAAGGGGAACGCCTATTTCAGCCTTCCGTAAAAATACGGAAGGGTGAAATAGGCGTTCCCACTGCCCACTGTAAAAGCATAAATCACATCTTTTGATTGTTTTAGGTTTTAGAAATTTGTATAGTTTAATGCATCACTCGAATTGAGAATCCGCCGCAGGCCGCAGTGAGCAATTAAATCCTTGACCTGAAAGCATCAACTCTCTTAGTTCTTCTTTTCTTTTTTGTTTTTCCTGATAGCTGACAACTAATAGCTGATATCTCTCTTATCTATTTGTGAAGTATGACAGATATCTTTTTGTAAATCAACAGTGTGATTGCAGAGATTACGGCTCCCTTTATCAGATTGAAGGGAACTATGGCATACAGTACTAGTGTTTTCATGTCATGGATTGCCGCGTTTGCGGCATTGCCCTTTTCAATTATTATATCAAGGGGCATTACTTTAGCGTAAAACGGAAGCAATATGAAGTAGTTTGCCAGTCCTCCTGCAATGGCCATCGAAACTGTTCCGACTGCTAATGCCTTGAGAGCCTGGGTTTTCGATTTCTTCATCTTGTAGATGTAGCTGGCTGGAAATACAAGGGCAGCGCCCACTATGAAGTTTGCAAGCTCACCTACACCGGCTGTAGAGGTCCTTGTGATGAAATGTAGAAAGTTTTTAATGAGTTCGATGGCAACACCGGCAGCGGGTCCCATTGCAAAGCCACCTACAAGTGCTGGCAAGTCGCTCAGGTCGAGCTTGAGAAAGACTGGAAATAATGGCACTGGCAATTCGATAAGCATCAAAACGAATGCGATGACGGACAAAACGGATGTTTTGACCATTTTGTTGGTTGAACTGGCTCTTTTCATAATATTCCTCCCAATATAATATGCCCCGGATCAGGGATTCCAGGGCATTAAGTATCGTTATAGTTTTCTTCTCTCATCCAGACTTTAACTGTCGGCTTCGGAATTTCACCGAATCAACCGATTTCTCGGCTAGCGGGCTTTACCGCCGGTAGGGAATTGCACCCAACCCTGAAGAAAATATTCGGTTTTCTAAATGAAGTATAACACCAATTAATTCTGCCGTCAAGAAAATGAAGAATTAGCAAACTTGAAATCTACTCAAGATTCGGCTTTATGATAAAGTGAAAAAAGCAGAAAGCAGAAAAAACAATACAAAAGGCATACAACTTAAAAATCCTATAGCAGATGGCTTTATGCATCTAAGCTTATTTTTGTTAATAGCTACTTAAAGTTAGTATAAGATGATGAAAAGCAGCCATAGAGCGTAGTGAACAGACAAATTAATGCCTGTTCCTTTTCTTTTATAGATTGGCTTCGGCTTCGGTCGTTAGTTCGTCCATGAGTTCTTCAACCGGAACAATCTTGTCAACAAGGCATCCTGTGCTTCCTATGAAGACAAGTCCGTCATTCACATCGCCCTCTACAGCTTTTACAAGTGCTTCGGTTATGCAGTAGGGCGCTGTAGCAGGGTTGCATGCTTTGAGACATCCGAAGCATTTTTTGATTTTCTTTCCGGTTGCCTCAACTGTTTTTACATGGTTGTTGTATATGGCTCTTCCAGGCATTCCGAGCGGGCTTACCACTATCTTGATTGTGTCATCTTGCGCATTTATATATGCTTTCTTGAAGTTTATGTGCGCATCGCATTCATCTGTGGCTACGAAACGGGTTGCCATCTGTACTCCCGCTGCTCCGAGTTTTATGAATTCGGCGATATCCTTGCCGGTGTATATGCCCCCTGCGGCTATTACGGGGATGCTTTTGCCATAGGCTTCTTCGAAAGGCTTTAGTATTTCGATGACCTCCGACACTATGGTTTTTAGGTCTGGCAATACCGGGTTTGAAAGCACTTCCGGGCTGAAGCCGAGATGACCGCCTGCCTTTGGGCCCTCAACAACTATTAGATCAGGAAGATAGTTGTATTTTTTTGTCCAAAGCTTCGTTATTACTTTTGCGCCCTTTGCAGAGGATACTATGGGGGCAATTTTTGTAGCCGAATCCTTCACCAAGCCAGGTAGGTTTGTGGGAAGTCCAGCTCCTGATATAATCAGATCTGCTTTTTCCTCAACGCATACTTTTACTTGCTCCGCATAGTTGTTCGTCGCCGTCATTATATTGACGCCTAATATGCCCTGAGGGCTTAAGACTCTCGCTTTTTGGATTTCCTTTTTGAGTCCCCTAAGATTGGCGGCGTCGTTGTCCTTTTCAAAATCGGGTTCGCGGAATCCTACCTGCGCAGCGGAAATAACTCCTACCCCGCCGGCCTTGGAAACAGCCGAGGCCAGGGATGATAGGGAAACCCCTATGCCCATGCCGCCTTGTATTATAGGTACGCGGGCTTTTAAATCATCTATTATCAATGGCTTAAGTTTCATATTTAATGTCTCCTTTTCAAATGGGTTTTAATGCTTTGATATTCAAAGTATAATCAAAAGGTGTTTTTCTGTCAACCTTTGCGAAATTTAAAAATATTGACAAAGTATTTGATCCGTTATATACTTTGAAAGTCAAAGTAATAATGTTTTGAAAGTCAAAGCAATAATTGCTCGAAATAATAATCCGGGAGGTGAAGGATTGTGTCAGATACCGCAAAGGTCTTAAATAAGATACTGGTTGAGCTATTTCGAAATATACTCAATATAGAGGAAAAGGAATTGAAGCGCATGGGTTGCCTTTTGTCCATGACGGAGATGCATACAATTGAGCAAATCGGTTTGGGGAAGCCCCAATCGATGAGCACGGTGGCAAAAAAACTGGGTATAACAATAGGTACCTTGACTACATCCATCAACAGGCTTGTAAAGAAGGATTATGTAGAGAGAAACAAGAACCAGGAGGATCGACGAATCGTCGAGATAAAGCTGACGAACAAAGGCAAGGAAGCATATCTTATGCATGCCAATTTCCACGAAGGCATGGTGAATGGGGTTATGGAGGATTTGAAAATCCAAGATGACAAACAGCTAATAAATGCTCTTGAAAATCTTAACAAGTATTTTACTAAGAAATATCAAGCTGACAAATAGAAAGGGGTGACTTGATGAATTACGCCAGCATTATTGGCACGGGCACTTATGTTCCTGAAAAAATTGTAGACAACCATATGTTGTCCGAGCTTGTCGAAACAAATGATGAGTGGATTAGAACTCGAACAGGTATAAAGGAAAGAAGAATAACTACAGGGGAAAATACTTCGGATTTGGCTCTCAAGGCATCGGAAGCGGCGCTTGAAAACGCAGGCATCAAGCCGGAGGAATTGGATATGATTATTCTTTCCACACTGACACCGGATTATTTTACGCCTGCTACGGCTTGTTTGGTGCAAAGGCGGCTTGGAGCGAAGAATGCAGTGGCATTTGATATATCGGCAGCCTGCTCGGGATTTCTTTTCGGGCTTGATGTGGCGGATAGTTTTATAAAGGCTGGGAAGGCCAAGAAAATTTTGGTGGTCAGTTCAGAAGTCATGTCCAAGGTAATAGACTGGAAAGATAGGAACACCTGCGTGCTCTTCGGAGACGGAGCGGGCGCTGTTGTACTAGAGGCTTCGCAAAAGACCGGCATCCTTAATACTGTCATCGGTTCAAAGGGCGATATAGAAGGCAATCTGATTTCAAAATCGAGAAATGTTTCGAATCCTTTCATGGAAACGCCGGAAACAGGCGAGAACTATCTTCAAATGAATGGCAAGGAAATTTTCAAATTCGCTACTCGTATAATGAGGAAAGCCTTGAATGATGTACTAGATGGTATGGGGATCAATTTGGGTGATGTCAAGTATATTGTACCCCATCAGGCGAATAACAGGATGTTCGAGTATGTTGCAAATAAAATGAAATTCGACAAAGAAAAATTCTATGTTAATCTTGAAAGATTCGGAAATACATCGTCTGCCAGCATACCTATAGCATTGAATGAAATGGCTAAAAAGGGTTTGCTTGAAAAAGGCGACAAGCTTATTTTTGTAGGTTTCGGAGGAGGGCTCACATGGGGCGCTGCACTCGTTGAATGGCAATTAAATTAAAACTGATAAAAAGACAAGGAGGAAATTATAATGGTATTTGAAAAGGTGAAGGAAATTTTAGTTGAAGAATTAGGCGTGGAGGCAGAAGAGGTTTCCATGGAAAGCAATATAAAGGACGATTTGGATGCTGATTCATTGGACGTAGTACAAGTTGTAATGGCTGTAGAAGAGGCATTCGAAATCGAGGTTGAAGAAGAAGTTGCTGAAAAGATGCTGACGGTCGGTGACATTGTCCGTTACGTTGAAGCGAATAAATAATCCATCAGAGGCATACTCTGGAAAGGGGAGGTATTGATGGCAAAGAAAAAATTCAAGGATTTGCTTGGAATAGAGTACCCTATAATCCAGGGAGGAATGGCTTGGATTTCAGACGCGGAACTGGCTGCGGCCGTTTCAAACGCTGGAGGATTGGGGATAATAGCCGCGGGGAACGCCCCCGGTGACTGGGTAAAGAAAGAAATAAGAAAAGCGAAAACCCTGACGGATAAACCCTTCGGGGTTAACGTCATGCTCCTTAGTCCCTTTGTAGAAGAGGTGGCCGAGGTTGTATGGGAGGAAAAGGTTAAGGTCATAGTTACCGGAGCCGGAAACCCTGGAAAATACATCAAAAGATGGCGTGAAAACGATGTTACGATAATTCCTGTAGTGCCTTCGGTAGGATTGGCCAGGCGAATGGAATCCACAGGTGTTGACGCACTAATTGCAGAGGGGACAGAGGCGGGCGGACATATAGGTGAGCTGACCACAATGTGTCTTTTGCCCCAGGTTGTGGATGCTGTTAATATTCCGGTTGTAGCTGCCGGGGGAATTGCCGACGGAAGAGGAATTGCAGCTGCATTCATGATGGGGGCTTCAGGTGTTCAGGTTGGAACTCGTTTTCTAGTGGCGAGGGAATGCAATGTCCATGAGAACTATAAGAAGAAAATACTAGAAGCCAAGGACATAGACACACTTGTGACTGGAAGATCGACGGGACACCCGGTTCGTGTTCTAAAGAACAAGCTTGCAAGGATGTACAAGAAGATGGATAAAGAGTTTGCTCCTGCGGAAAAATACGAAGAACTCGGGAGGGGAGCCTTGCACAAAGCTGCCTGCCTGGGGGATGTGTCCATGGGCTCTATCATGAGCGGACAGATTGCCGGACTCGTAAAACGCGAGCAGACGGCCTTGGAAATAATTGAGGAGATGTTTGGAGAGCTTAAGAATCTCCTTGATGATGCAAAGGATTTAAACATTTAGGAGGTAATCTACATGGGCAAAATAGGATTTTTATTTTCAGGGCAGGGTTCTCAATACATTGGCATGGGAAAAGACCTTATAGAAAAATTCAAGAGCAGCAAGGATGTATTTGACGAGGCCGATAATGCCTTGGATATGGATTTGACCAAGATGGTAACCGAAGGAAACCAAGAGGAACTTAATCTTACAGAAAATACACAGCCGGCAGTTCTGACCACAAGCATGGCCGCACTTAGGGCTGCGGAGGAAAAGGGGCTTAAACCCGATGTGGTAGCCGGTCTTAGCCTAGGAGAATATACGGCATTGGTGGCAGCGGGAGCACTTGCCTTCGCGGTTGCAGTGAAGCTTGTAAAGAAACGCGGTAGATACATGCAGGAGGCCGTACCCGAAGGTAAGGGAACAATGGCTGCCATAATAGGCCTTGACGAGGAAAAAGTCCAGGAAGCTGTAAATGAAGCCAAGGAGTACGGGATTGTTGAATGCGCTAATTTCAATTGTCCGGGGCAGATTGTCATAGGCGGGGAAATCGAAGCTGTGAAAAGGGCGTCTGCTATTGCTATGGAAAAGGGCGCAAAGCTTGTAGCTCCATTAAAGGTAAGCGCACCATTTCATACCTCAATGCTGAAACCGGCCGCCGATAGGCTTGCCGAGGAACTCAAGAATATAGATTTCAAGGAATTAAATATTCCCCTTATCTCCAATGTTTTCGCGGATTATATAGAAAACAAGGACCATATAAAGGACATACTCAAAAACCAGGTAATGAAGCCGGTTCAATGGGAAAGAAGCATACAGAGAATGATTAACGACGGAGTAGACACCTTTGTTGAAATAGGTCCGGGCAAGACCCTGACAGGATTCATAAAGAAAATCGGCAAGAAAGAAAATGTGAAATTGAGAATAGTCAACATAGAGGATGTCAAGTCCCTCGAAAAAGCGGTAGAAATGCTTTCGCCGAAGATGAATGTGACAATCAGAAGCATTAACCGTTTGACCACAAAAAAAAATGTAAAGATAGGTGATAAGGCATGTTGAAGGGGAAAACGGCTGTAATCACGGGAGCAAGCAGGGGAATAGGGAAGGCTGTGGCAATACGTCTCGGAAAGGCCGGAGCAAACCTGGTGCTAAACTACAGAAGCAACGACGAGGCTATGGACACATTGCTTGAGGCTCTTGAAAAGGAAGGCATAAAGGCTGTAAAAGCCAAAGGCGATATTTCAAATTCGGATGAGGCCAAAGAACTGATGAAGATTGCAAAGGATACATTCGGGTCTTTGGACATATTGGTTAACAATGCCGGAATAACCAGGGATAAACTTATAATTCAAATGAAAGAAGAGGACTTTGACTCTGTCATACGCGTTAATCTTAAGGGCAGCTATAATTGCATTAAGCATGCCGCTAAAATTATGATGAAGCAAAGGTCCGGAAAGATTGTTAACATGGCTTCGGTTGTAGGCGTGACAGGAAACGCGGGACAGATAAATTATTCGGCATCAAAGGCCGGAGTTATTGGAATGACAAAATCCGCAGCGAGGGAACTGGCCGCAAGAAACATAACCGTAAACGCGGTTGCTCCGGGATTCATTGAAACGGATATGACAAAGGATCTGGTTGAAAAAGCGGGAGAAGGAATGCTTTCGGGAATACCTCTCGGACGATTGGGTTCGCCTGAGGACATCGCCGAGGCTGTTGCTTTTCTAGTTTCGGATGCGGCTGCCTATGTTACCGGGCAAGTGCTTAATGTCGACGGCGGAATGGTAATGTAAGGGGGATGAATATGAAAAAGAGAGTTGTTATTACAGGGATGGGAGCAGTATCTCCCATCGGAAACGATGTTGATAGCCTTTGGGAAAGCATAAGAGAAACTGCGCCGGGAATAGATTTTATAACCCATTTCAATACGGATGAAATAAAGGTGAAGGTGGCCGGAGAGGTCAAAGGATTCGATCCGGTTGAATATATTGACAAGAAGGAAGCCAAGCGAATGGACAGATACACGCAGTTTGCAATAGCGGCTTCCAAGCAGGCGTTTGAAGACTCTGGGCTTAAAGAATCACCGTACAATCCGGAACGAATGGGAGTAATAGTGGGATCCGGTATTGGAGGCCTCGGTACTATCGAGGAGCAGGCAGGAAAATTAATAAATAGAGGACCCAAGAGGGTATCTCCTTTCTTCATACCCATGTCTATTATAAACATGGCGGCTGGAAACGTTGCCATAGCGTTGGGAGCAAAAGGGCTTTGCAATACAGTGGTGACGGCGTGCGCGTCGGGCACAAACGCTGTTGGAGAGGCTTTCAGGAATTTGCAGCATGGATATGCCGATATTATAGTTGCGGGAGGAACAGAGGCAGCAGTTACACTTCTCGGGGTAGCCGGATTCGAGGCTATGACAGCGCTGTCTACCAAAAACGATCCTGCGCGAGCTTCCATACCTTTTGATGTGGAGAGGGATGGATTTGTAATGGCCGAGGGATCCGGGATGATGGTCCTTGAGACTCTGGAACATGCTAAGGCGCGAAACGCAAAAATATACGGAGAAATAGTAGGCTACGGATTCACATGCGACGCCCACCACATAACTGCGCCGGCTCCTGGAGGAGAAGGCGGGGCTAGAGCAATGAAGCTTGCCATAGAAGAAGCGGGAATCAAGCCTTCGGATATATCATACATCAACGCACACGGTACAAGCACACCCTACAATGATAAATTTGAAACGCAGGCAATTAAAACGACATTTGGCGAAGCCGCGAGGGATATACCGGTAAGCTCCACAAAGTCAATGACAGGCCACATGCTTGGAGCCGCAGGAGCTATTGAGGCGATTATTTGCATCAAGGCTCTCGAAGAGGGATTTATTCCTGCTACGGCCGGTCTTTTAAAAGCGGATCCCGAATGCGACCTTGATTATGTTCCCGGCAAGGGACGCGAGAAGGAGCTTTCATACGCGCTTTCCAATTCACTGGGTTTTGGAGGGCACAACGCATCAATAATTCTTAAAAAATGGAACGAGTAGGAGGAATGCTATGCTAAATTCAAACCAAATAATGGAAATTATTCCCCACCGATATCCGTTTTTGCTTATTGATAGAATCAATGAAATTGAAGAAGGTGTATATGCCAAGGGAATAAAGAATGTAACCGTCAACGAATATTTTTTTCAGGGGCATTTTCCCGACGAGCATGTAATGCCAGGCGTGCTTATAATAGAGGCCTTGGCACAGGTTGGTGCTGTTGCTATACTGTCCCTACCGGAAAACAAAGGCAAAACTGCGTATTTTGGGGGAATAAAGAAAGCAAGATTTAGAAGAAAAGTAATACCTGGAGACACGTTGACATTGGAAACACGCATAGTCAAGTCGAAGGGAAGCATAGGTTTTGGTCAGGCGATAGCAAGGGTAGATGGCGAGGTTGCTGTTGAAGCTGAGCTTACATTTGCAATAAGATAAACAAAAGAGTCCAATTGGACTCTTTTGTTTATCTACGAACTTGTAGATTCAAGTTTTTAATCGTGAAGCGGTGAGATGTTAACTATTTCAATTGCGATTTTCAATTCCTTCATTATTTCCTCAATATTCATCTCTTCTATTTCATCGAGTTTTCCGTAGACCTCATCGTCTTCTGTGACGACATATTTGGCGGGCAAATTGTTCAATGTAAGAGCAAGCACATCTTTTCGGCATTTTTCGCAATTGGCGATGTGTGAAACCTCATCCAGATGATCTGTCAATACTTTATCGACTACTTCTTCCATGTAATTGTGCATTTTCATATTATACCCACTCCTTTTACGTATATATTCCATATTACTTGAATACCCATAGCGGCGTCAAATATGCATAGCTATTTTGAAAATCGGTTTGGTTGCCGTTTCTCATAAAAAGGGATAGGTGTGTTATAATGGACAAAAAAAGGGATTTTAACATGAAAGATATTTCTAGACACGAGCCGTCTATAAGAATGAGCAAGGCTGTTGTTTTCAACGAAACTGCATATTTGTGTGGACAGGTTAACGCAGGAAACAACGCATAATCTTGAAATGGTCGCTAAAACACCTTCGGCGGCTCTTCTTTCAACCAGAATGAAGCCAACAAAAGAATTTTGTCTGGAAATATACAAAACATTTAAGGCCCACAATGTAAGATGTTTTGTAACTGTTCACTCACATTTCACAACCGAGTACTAAAACTGCTTTAGAAATGTGAGTGAATAGTTACATAAAATCATAAATAGATAGGGGGATTTTGATGATATTTGGAGAGATTGATTATACAAGACCGGACATGAAATTAATCGGGGAAAGGTTTGAAAGCAAATTATCTTGTCTTGAAAAAGCGGATGGATTGGATGCTCAAAATCGCGTGATTGAGGAAATTAATATATTGAGGCAGGAATTTGAGTCCGTGTCTCAGATATGTTACATACGCAATACCATAGACACAAGGGATTTATTTTATGAAGATGAACAGAATTTTTTCGATGAAAATGAGCCGGTTTACGAGGGGTTAATAAGCAAATACTACAAGGTTCTTCTTGATTCGCCATTCAGGAAAGGGCTTGAGATATATTGGGGAGAACAGCTTTTCAGGCTGGCAGAGAAAGCGATAAAGGTTTTTTCCGAAGAGATAATCGACGATTTAATCGAGGAGAACCGTCTCGCTACGCGTTATACAAAGGTTTTGGCTTCGGCACAGATAGAAT
>JAENWJ010000014.1 GCA_016649995.1 Peptostreptococcaceae bacterium | reverse complement strand
ATTTAGAAAATAAAGGTTTCTTATGAAAGAAGGGATTTTTGTGGAAGAAGGATACGATTTTTTGCTTCAGCTGGCGCTTGTTCTTCTTGCGGGCAACATAGGCGGACTCATCAGCAAAAAATTCAAGCAGCCCCAGGTTCTCGGACAAATAATTGCAGGGGTTTTGCTCGGTACATACTTCATGGAAAAAACGGAAATCATATATTATTTCTCCCAAATAGGAGTAATAATGTTGATGTTCATAGCTGGGATTGAAACAGATGTGAATGAACTAAACAGGTCGAAGGGCTCCTCGTCGCTCATTGCACTTGGTGGGGTTTCAATACCGTTTGCACTTGTATGCGGGGGTTTCTATTTCTTTAGCGGGGACCTCACGCTTTCAATATTTATGGGAGTGGCTTCAATGGCTACCAGTGTTAGCATATCGGTTCAGACACTGAGGGAACTCAATAAACTTAAAAGCAGACAGGGGATGGGAATCCTGGGGGCGGCAATAATTGACGATGTTGTTGGTATAATACTGCTTTCAGTTGCAATAAGTGTTCTTGTTCCCGAAAGTGGCACGGGCATGACATCTGTCATAGTGAAGCTCGTAGTATTCTTTATAATAGTTGCAATAGTAGGGATTGCTGTAAAGGACTATTCAAAGGGAAATGTTTCTTTCTTGAGACTCATGGGAATCTTCAACATAGATAGAATGTTGATATCCTATGCGCTCATATTTACACTTGCAATGGCATTCCTTTCCGAAAAGATGGGTGTTGCTGCCGTAACGGGCGCCTATTTTGCAGGAGTAATACTAAGCATGGCAAATGGCAGGCACACCATAACACATAACATCAATAGAATAGGAAGCGTGGTATTCACGCCCATATTCTTTGTTTCAATTGGAATGGGCATAAACCTTACAAAAATATCCTTTGGGGGCCTGCCTGAACTGTCATTCATATTCTTTGCAATAATAGGAAAGATAATAGGGTGCGGGCTTGGCGCGAAAATATCGGGCTTTAAGTGGAAGCAATCTCTTCAGATTGGAATAGGTATGATTCCGAGGGCGGAGGTTGCCATAATAATTGCAAGCCTTGGAGTAGGGCTTGGAGTCATAGGCAACGAGCAACTGACTGCTGTTGTTCTTATGGTGCTTATAACGACACTCATAACCCCGTCGCTGTTAAAACTTGCCTTCAAGGAAAAAGAAGAGTATGTAGAGTACGATAAAAAATCGTAACAATAAACTGCTTAATTGGAAAGTTTTTGGTGTTTTGCTGTGCGGCAAAAGGGTTATATAAAAATATATGACAACAAAGGAGCTGACACTATGATGCAGTGGTTCTACACACTAGACCCGGTTTGGCAGGCTTTGGCCGCAACAATGTTCACATGGCTCATGACTGCGCTTGGATCTGCCATGGTCTTTTTCTTCAAAGAAATTAATAGAGTTGTATTAAATGGAATGCTGGGATTTGCTGCAGGAGTAATGATAGCAGCAAGCTATTGGTCTCTCCTTGCACCTGCCATCGAAATGGTTGAGGCGGACGGACAAATAGCCCCGTGGATACCTGCGGCAGTTGGCTTTCTCGCAGGAGGGGGCTTTCTTCTTTTAATCGACAACATTCTACCTCACCTTCACATAGGCCTGCCTACAGAAGAGGCCGAGGGCGTAAAGACAAGCTGGCACAGGAGCGTTCTTCTTGTGCTTGCAATAACCCTGCACAATGTCCCGGAGGGGCTGGCTGTTGGTGTTGCGTTCGGAGCAATAGCAGCGGGATTTCCCTCGGCTACCTTGGCCGGTGCCATTGCACTTGGAATAGGAATAGGAATACAGAACTTCCCCGAGGGAGCCGCAGTATCCATACCCCTTAGGAGGGAAGGCCTTTCAAGGAATAAGGCTTTTATGTACGGCCAGGCTTCCGGAGTGGTTGAGCCCATATCCGGCGTTTTAGGTGCTTTGGCAGTAATCGCCATGCGGCCAATACTTCCATATGCCCTTTCCTTCGCCGCCGGAGCAATGATCTATGTAGTAGTAGAGGAACTCATTCCCGAGGCACAGATGGAGAGAAGCACAGATATCGCCAGCATAGGCGTAATGCTTGGTTTCGCCGTCATGATGGTTCTGGATGTAGCGCTTGGGTAAATATAGATTCAACGAAATGGGGACGGGGTTGCTGCTTTAAACCAAGGAGATGGATAAATGAAAATAGGAATAAGGAAGCCGCGCCTAAAGAAAAAAGTATCTGCAAGGATAAGCCCCAAAAGGCAGATGGTTCATAGGCTGGGCCTTAAGATGCCTAGGGGTTACGGATGGATAAGAAATTCAAATAATTAACTGGTTTTTTCATAAATCCATTTAATGGCTTCTACAGTCTCTGCATACTCGATATGATTAGCATAAGAATATGTTTCACGATATGCATTCCATAATCGCATAAGTTCATCAGATTTTTCAAGGCCTTGAAAAATTTCACCTGTAAACGATATCAAGTCTTCTGAATTCCTTTTTAGAACAGTATTTTCCACTGCGCTTCTTAATATTTTAAAATCGATTTCATCAGATTTCAGTGCTTTCAACACATATAAATCATAAAAGTCTTTCATCCTGGTATTGGCTTCACCTCTTCTGATAACGGTTTCGTATTTCTCAGCAATAATTGTCTCAATGTTGTAGGCTTGAATATTTATGATTTCATCACAGAACATGGATTTATATGTGTAGTGAATGTCTTCGGGTGTAATTATATCGCCGGTAGAAAAGTCGATTTTTAAATGCTGGACTATTCTTTCGAATTTTGCATTAAGTTTAATTCGAAATCCATTATACTCATCTTCTTCTCTGATTGAAATGATGCCAACATAATCAAATGTTATGCCATCATTGACATCAATATCAATAATTTCTTTAATCAAGCCTACAATCTTGTCCTCGTCGGCAGGGTAGTTCTTGAGTGTCGCATCTAAGTCCATCGTGCTTCGTTTTGAAGATCCAATGAGAGATGCAATCAGCAAACCACCCTTTAAGATGATGTTGTTTCTGTAAGCACTTTGGGCAATCCTTGCAAGAATTCGTTCTAAAAAGAAGTTCTGCATCAAGGATTGTGGATCTATGTTATTAGCTCTAGCTAAATTCCTAATCTTATCTTTCAATGCTCTCGAATTCAAAACAGCACCTCCATTGTCGCGTGCACTTTCTTTTCCATTTGAAGCTTTTTTGCATAGATCATAAGAAGTGAAAATTTCGATTTTTTACTGTTTGCGTACTGCCTCAAAGCACTATTTACGATGTTGACATCCATGCTTGCCTTGTTTCTAATAATGTCACAAATTGTTCTCTCGATATCATACACATAGAGTTCATTTCCTTGTGTTGTTTTCATCTTTTTTCTGCCGATATCAATAAGAGTCGGTTTCACATATCTAAATTTTACCGGTAAATCTTTCAGGCTAGTTGTATTGTAATTTGCAGGAACTGTCATCACATGCTGACTCGGTGTTCGATCAGTAAGATCGTGAAAATAGAGAGCTGTTTCGTGAGAAAAAGTTCCTCTCTTGCATCTGATTTGAATGATTAACATTGTGTCCGGCATTTCATCATTCAAGCAGTACACTCCTCTAGAGACCGATCGAATAGCCCCTTGTTCCTTCAATCGGTGGAGAGCCATCCGTGAAATACCATAATTCGTGGCTTCTTTAGTGCTAATAATCCCATTGGAATTACTCATAACTTCTAATATTTTCTTTCTATCCATCAAACTTCACCACCTCAAATGTGACATTCCAGCTGACAATCACATAAAATATTAGCGCGATTGTATCCCGCATTCGCATTATACCATATAATTGTTACAAACGCGCTAATATAATGACGATTTATAAGCGCGTAAGTCACATTTGATTTGAGTTAAAGCATTGGGAAGGGGTTATATCGTTGACTCTTATATTTTGTTGAAACGAAATATAAATTGAAATTTGTACTTTGTTTTGTTATGATGGAACAAAGAGGTGGAAAACATGATTTTAAGAGAAGAGTATTTGAGGAGAATTAGACCATTTTATGAATCGGATTTAATAAAGGTATTAATAGGAATTCGTCGCTCAGGAAAATCGGTATTATTAAAACAAATTGAAGCTGAGTTAATGGATAAAGATGTCAATGAATCACATATTATCTATGTGAATTTTGAGGATTTAAGTTACTCATTTATTGCAAACGAGATGGATTTGCACCAATACATTATGGAAAAGGTTGTTGATGACAAGAAATATTACTTGATGTTTGATGAGGTTCAAAATGTTGCTAATTTTGAAAAAGCCATTAATTCTTTTAGGTCTACAATAAATTGCAGCGTGTTTTTGACCGGATCCAACAGTAAGCTGTTATCCGGGGAACTAGCAACTCATTTATCGGGAAGGTATGTGAGTTTTAAGATGATGCCTTTTTCATTTTTGGAAATGTGTGAAATAAAGGGGCTGGACAAAGAAAATATCCAAGATGAGGACTTCATGGACTATTTGAATTATGGTGGGATGCCACAGCGATTTTTAATGCAATCGGTGACTGAAACAAAAGTGTACCTTCGTGATTTGTATAATTCCATTGTCCTTAAAGATATTGTTCAAAGGAGTAAAATTAAAGATGTAGATGTATTAAATAGAATTGTTGAATACATGGTGCTGAATACATCACAAATCTTTTCTGCAAAATCTATTTTCAAGTTTTTTGAAAGTGTTAATAGAAAGGTATCAACAGAAACTATTTATGGATATATTAACTATATAACAGCATCTTTAATCATTAATAAAGCGGTTAGATATGACATTAGAGGAAAGAAAATCTTAACTAGATCGGATAAGTATTATTTAACAGATTTAGGTCTTTCTAAAATCAATAATACCGGTTTCAAAACTGAAATTGGAGCACTGATAGAAAATGTAATATACAATGAATTGATTTATAGAGGATATGAGGTATATGTTGGAAAGACGGTAAAAGGTGAAATTGATTTTATTGTTATGGATGGAGATGATCGAAGTTACTATCAAGTGGCTTATCTTCTTACTGATGATAAGGTTATTAAGCGAGAATTTGGAGTCTTTGATTTAGTGGACGATAACTTTCCCAAATATGTCTTATCAATGGATAAATATGATTTTTCAAGAGAAGGCATAAAACATATAAACATTCTTGATTTTTTACTAAAGAGAAACAAATAATTTCTGTCACGGCATAATCACTGGGGAAAGCCGATTAATCAAATTTTTTTAATAAAAACATTTTTACTCCAGTAAGGAAATGCATGGGGGAAAATGAAATACCGTGTTTTCCTTTGAAAATAGCTTCGCGATTGAAATGAATCAAACCAATATGAATGCGCATAATATTGTAAAGATATCCTCTTTGATATTTAGGAGAGGGTATCTTTACTTGCGAGAAGAGATTGGAAATGCTATGAAAGCATGGTGATGAGGTTATTGCTTTGGCAGTATAGATGAAGCTTAGTTTTTCAGGCATCCAATTGGAACAACTAATACGCCATCATTTCTTCTATAGGCAAATTCAGTACCGGTTACAATCATCAAGAAGGAAGGTTCATGCATTTTATTGGTGTCGATTTTTTCCTTAAGTTTAATCAAATTTGCGGCGGCGGTATCGATTGAATCAGTTCCAAGCTTAACTTCAATCAGCCCCCATCTGCCATCGACAAGATGGATGATAGCATCTGCTTCCAAACCGGTGCTGTCTCTGTAATGGAAAAGTTTGCCCCCGAGTGCCTGGGCGTATATCCTTAGATCTCTTACAACCAGAGATTCAAAATGAATGGAATCAACAATAATGTGCAAGAAGTAGCAAAAATAATGTGCAAGATATAGTTTGAAGTGGTGGGAAAAGGCGATATAAAGGATATTGAGGTGGTAATTGAATTTTTATAATAAAAACATTTTTATACTCCAATAAGAAAAAGTGATATAATGTTTAAAATATACAACATTATTTTCATTATAGATTAAAAAGGAGTAAAAAATGTCTGAAAGATCAAGAGTACTTAGAAAACAAAGTGAGTTAAGAAGAACCTATAGAAAATTCTTGCCGGAGAGAATTGGCAGGGAAACCATTGAAGATTGGCTTATGATTGCATCCACCGCACCCAGTGGAGCAAATAAGCAACCATGGTTTTTCTGCGTCGTTACAGATGAAGAAATGAAGATGAAAATCAGAGAAGAGGCTGAAAAAGTCGAGGAAGTTTTCTATAGGGAAAAAATCAGCGATGAATGGCGTAAGGACTTAAAGGTCTTGAAAACTGATTGGAGCAAACCGTTTTTAAGTCAAGCGCCTTGTCTTATTTTAATATTCAAAGAGTTTTATAAGACTATGGAAAACGGCCAAAAAGACAAGAATTATTATGTAAATGAAAGCGCGGGGCTGGCTATCGGACTTTTGATAAATGCCATTAGGGACTCGGGATACCATAGCTTGACCTATACTCCTGCACCCATGACATTTTTAAAGGACATGTTTAAAAGGCCGGAAGGAGAAACCCCCGTCATGATTTTGTCTGTAGGAAAAACAGATGAAAGCTATGAACTTCCAGACATCAAGAGAAAAACTATTAATGAGATTGCTGAGTTTTACTGATAAGAATCATGTTGCTTTTAGAGTGGTTTTACAATGAACTGATTCAACTAAATGGGGACTATCCTAAAGAACGCCTCGGGGATTTTCTCGAGGTAAAACGCAAAATATTCAGAACCCATTGCAGGCTCGGCGAGGCTTAGCAGGTTTTCCTTGCCTATTGTTTCGCATGCGGCTCGCAGACAGGAAGACTGTGTCCCGACTGCTTTCGTTTGCCAAGGGAAAGGGATATCGTCCCAACGGGAGCCTATTTACAATTCCCTTCACCCGCAAAGTGGATAGCAACCATACAAGCCTATATGATTAGAGAAATTTCATTTCCGTCGAAAAGATTCCAGTGTGATAATAGCGGAATAAATGAAACGCTACATTACCTTTACAATCAATTACAACAGGAGTATAATAAATCTTGCAGTTCAAATATGCCCTATTAGCTCAGTTGGCTAGAGCACTCGACTCTTAATCGAGGTGTCCAGGGTTCGAATCCCTGATAGGGCACCAAAAATCTATACATACATTTAAAAACCTTGCTTTCGGCAAGGTTTTTTTGTTGTCTAAAATCAATAAGATTTGTGAAATTGTTGGGATAGAAAATGCGATTAATTTAGATTATACTTGATGGTATATTCATAATAATGATAATTGAATGCAAGTAGTCCAAGTTTTTGTCCGCATCCCCAATTATGAAAAGTTCTTGACAAAAGACACAATTATATTTAACATATAATTTAAGAGATACCTTTATATAGGAAGGAGGCTTATATCTGAATAAAATAAATTCTGCATTTGTAATAGGAGAATCGCGGACGAATGCAGATAATGCAATTACTAAGATGTATGGTTCTTTCTATATGGCTTTTGAGGTAGACGATGTTACATATGAAGTGTTAGATTTTAGTTGTACTCATACAATTGATCTTACCGAAAGGTATTTAGCCAAACTGTTTATAGGTAAATGCTTTCAGAATATTGAGAATTGGCTAGAGAGAGAGTTAGAGCTTCGTTATGGAGGTTCCTCTCGTAAAGCAGTGATGGTATCTTATAGAGATGCTTTAAAACGGTGGCAGGTTATGACTGGAAATAAGTAAACTAAATAAAACTTATAATTGTTGCTTTGTCTATGCTTGATATGATTTCAACCATATCGTCGCAGATAAAACCCAACAGAATCAAGCGTGATTTCATGCTTGGATTTTGTTGGGTTTTTTATTATAGTAAAATATTTTCGTTATAAATCGGGAGGGAGACCCGTTTATAAAAAACATAAAAAAAGGAGAAAAATCAATGATTACAAATGGCTTTACTTACATCGCGTTTTTAGTATTCTTTGCCTCAATGCTTGTTGCTGTAAAAAAGGCGACAAACTGGAAAATCTTTAAGTTTATTCCGCCGATAGTTATGGTTTACTTGTTCAATATGGCTTTCTGTACTTTCGGGTTATGGGATATGGGAGCAACTGCTAGCGCTTATTCCGCAACAAAAAACAATCTTTTATATGCAATGATTTTTATTATGCTATTGCGTTGCGACTTCCGTAAATTAGCAAAGTTAGGTGGTCGTATGATTGCCATCTTCATGGGTGGGGCGGTTTCTATTAGCATAGGCTTTATATTAGCATACATACTCTTTAAGAACACTTTAGGCGTAGAGTCA
The DNA here is from genome assembly GCA_016649995.1 of Peptostreptococcaceae bacterium. Taxonomy (NCBI): domain Bacteria; kingdom Bacillati; phylum Bacillota; class Clostridia; order Peptostreptococcales; family Peptostreptococcaceae; species Peptostreptococcaceae bacterium. Next base: position 26,129 of record JAENWJ010000014.1, on the reverse strand, counting down.
TGGCGCGCTTTGGCTGCTCTGTGTGCTTCTTGGATTGGTGGATCCGGTAATATGGCAGCCTTACAGGGTGCACTAGCTGTGCCTGAAGCTGATTTCGGTGCTGCGCTAATCGTTGACACAATTTTCTACTCAGTATGGATTGCAATATTGTTGGTTCTTATTCCATTTGCACCCAAATGGAACAAGGCAATGAATGCTGATACTTCTAAGTTAGAAGCCATTGCAGTTGCAACCAATGCTGAAATTGATAAAGATACGAAAATTCTTGATTTTACTTCTCTACTTACTTTGCTAGGACTGTCCCTAATTATTTCTGCAATCAGTCAGAATTTGGGTGGGATTTTAGCTTTCGGTATACTGGGAAAGGGAACGATGACCGTGTTAATAGTTACTGCAATTGGGCTGATAGTTGCTATGTCCCCAATTGGGAAAATGGCCGGAATAGAAGAAACGGCCAATATATATTTATATGTAGTAATCGCATTGTTAGCTTCTCGTGCAGGATTGAACGAAATATTAGATTCGCCTATGTGGCTAATGGCTGGTTTATTTGTAATGATAGTTCATGTTGTAATTATGGCATTGTTGGCTAAACTATTTAAATGGGATTTTACAATGGTATCTACAGCATCTGTGGCAAATATCGGTGGCGCTGCTTCAGCTCCTATCATTGCATCCGCTTATGATGGTTCTTATGCTGGTATTGGTGTATTGATGGGTGTGTTTGGTGCAGCTGTCGGGAGTGTTATGGGGCTGATAGTGGCAAATATTATGAAACTATTTAGTTAATTGCAACGCCTATTTAAAGTAGGGAGGAAAAACCTATGAATCCAAATGATAATTTTAAATACTTACAAATGGGTTTATCTGATGATATTTTACGTCGTAAAGAGTATGGAGATTTCAAGGGTGCTATCCGGCTGATTGATAGAAAGCTAAAAGCAGGAAATCAAATTCTATCAATGCGGAATTCTTTGGTTGTCCAACGAGAAATAATGGTTCGCTTGTCGGAAAACTATCCATATACCAAAGAAAAAGCTGTTATCAAAGTGCAAGAGCATATTCCGGAATTTACAGAAGCAGAGTTTGATGAGAGAGAACAAAATGGAGAGATTGAATGGATATACATTGATGGTATTCCACATTACTTTGACCGCTTTTATGAAAGTATGATAAAGACGGATGCAATATTTGCAGCGAGAGCTGGCGTACAAAACATGGTTTGTGACGGCGGTAGCGTTGGTAGTGGTACGCAAGAAAATCCGCTGGATCGGGAAGCAAGTAGAATGCGAGAAAAAGGAAGTGTTTCTAATCGGATTTGTGTTCGCGCCAGTGTGCAGATTAAGGACAAGTATTTTAAGCTGGGCGAGATAGTTAGAATTCATTTGCCGATTCCGTGTAGTTGTTCACAACAAAGTGAAATTCGCATTGAACAGATGAGCCCATTCGACGGACAAGTGGCACCAGAAGATGCCCCGCAACGCACAGTATACTGGGAAGAGCGGATGATGGAGAATCATCCGTTTATGGTGGAGTATTCCTATATTTATACAGCTCGGTATATCGATGTGAATTCAATTGTTCCGAATGAAGAGCAGCCTTCTTTTGACATCCATGAACAACCTCCACATATTATGTTTACACCCTATATCCGGGAGCTCACTCGGTCTTTAACAGAGGGACTGAACTCTCCATTGGAAAAAGCTAGAGCAATTTACGACTTTGTGACCTTAAATATGAAATACAGTTTTATGCGATCTTACTTTTGCTTAGAGAGTATTCCAGAAAATGGTGCTCGCAATCTGCGAGGAGATTGTGGAGTTATGGCACTGTTGTTTATTACACTTTGTCGTTGTGCAGGTATACCAGCTCATTGGCAAAGTGGTTTAATTACACGACCAGATTTTTGTGGTGCACATGATTGGACTATGTTCTATATTGCTCCGTATGGATGGTTGTATGCTGATCCGTCATTTGGAACGGGTGCAGTACGGGAGCAAAATGAGGAGCGACGCCAATTCTATTTTGGCAATTTGGATCCCTTCCGAATGGTAGCTAATAGCCAGTTTCAGGCTGATTTCACAGTGCCAAAGGAATTTTGGAGAGCTGATCCATATGATAATCAGGTGGGTGAGATTGAAACTCTTCACCGTGCATTACGATACTTTGAGTTTGATAGATTTAAAGAAGTTGTTGGATTTACGGAGCTACAATCGAGGCTCTAAGTTAGGAGAGATATAATGAAAACAGATAAATTGATAAAACCTTATGCTTTGGTAGACCTTCATTGTGATACACTGACCGACTGGAAATATACAAGTACTGGAAATCCAGACACATTGGATGATCCAAAGAGGGTGCTGTCATTAACTTCCATACCAGAAGGTGTACACTGGGCACAGTTTTACGCAGTGTTCATTCCAGATGAGGTGCGAGGACAGGATGCCATTGATTATTTTGAGTTTAATAGTGATAGTTTTTACCGTCAGATGAAGCAGTTTAATGATCGGGTTATGCCTTGTCGTACTGCTTCTGATATGAAAATAGCTTGGGCGGCAGGAAAGACAGCTGCATTTCTTTCCATTGAGAATGGCTCCGCCTTAGCAGGTGATTTAAATCGGGCAAAAGTGGTGGCGGACGAAGGCGTAAGAGCTCTCACTTTGGTCTGGAATGGTGAAAACGAGTTGGGTTCCGGGCATACAACTGATCATGGATTATCTGATTTTGGCAAGGCTATGGTACCTGAACTCGAAAAACAGGGAATTATTGTGGATATCTCCCACCTCAATGATTCTGGCTTTAATGACCTTTTGAAAATTGCAAAAAAACCATTTATGGCTACCCATTCTAATGCTAGAACGGTATGTAGTCATAAGCGTAATCTCACTGATGATATGATTCGAGAGATGGTTCGACGAGATTGCCTTATTGGTTTGAATTACTTTGTTAAATTCATTAAGGATGATGGTGAGGTGAAAAACTTAGATGATTTATATCGTCATGTAGAGCATTTCTTTGCATTAGGAGCAGAAAAGAACTTAGCTTTAGGTTCTGATTTTGATGGTGCAGTGCTACCCGAGTGCCTTAGCACTCCAACGGATGTTGCTGGGTTATACAAGTATTTCTTATCTAAAGGGTTAACCCAAAGACAGGCGGAAGGAATTATGTATAAAAACGCAGAGCATTTTTTACAAAAAAACTTAGGATAGTCTGTTTTAATAGTACTAGTAGAATTGTTTGATAAGATTTAATGGATAAAATAGCGTAAGGGAGTGATTATAATTTAATTTCCTTACGCTATTTTTGTTGTCTAAAATCAATGGAATTTATGTGATTTTTGTATGGTTAAAATGGGGGTGTGGACAAATAATTATAATTACTAGGGCCGGTTTTGCACTTTCAAGCAGCAGTATGTTTGATGTTATAATTCAGTACTTCATAGAAGATGGAAACTTCGACATCTTTGAAATTAATGAAACGCTCTTCTACTTTGTACAAAAGACCCTTTGAGTTTATTTGTCGCTTTCCATGCGACCAATTGATTTTACGCAGGTGTTATCCTTAAACCATAAAACATAAGGAGGGTGACATCATGAAAAAAGATTTAACTGAACTTGTTTTCATCTTGGATAGAAGCGGATCAATGAGTGGGCTGGAAAGCGACACAATCGGGGGCTACAATTCAATGATGGCAAAGCAGAAGAAAGAGCCGGGAGATGCTTTTGTAACAACGGTGCTCTTTGATGACGGCTACGAACTTCTGCACGACAGAATCAACCTTCGCGGGGTAGAACCCATTACAAGCAAGGAGTATTTCGTTAGGGGAAGCACGGCGTTGCTTGATGCAATTGGTAAAACCATCAACAAGATAGGAAACGCGCAGAAGCAGACATCCGAAGACGAGAGAGCCGAGAAAGTAATATTCGTTATTACCACCGATGGAATGGAAAATTCAAGCCGCGAATTCACCTACGAAATAATCAAGAAGATGGTGGATAACCAGAAAATGAAGTATGGCTGGGAATTCATATTCCTTGGAGCCAACATCGACGCAGTAGCCGAGGCAAGGCGCTTCGGAATTACTGAGGACAGAGCTGCCAGGTTTAACTCAGACTCTATAGGGACATCGCTCAACTATGATGTGGTGGGAGAGGCCGTTAAGAATCTTCGCTCCAATCGAACCGTGGCAAGAGAATGGAAAAAGCGCATAGACGACGACTATAACGAGCGGGGCGAAAAATAATGTACGCATCGTTTGAAACAAGAGGGATAGTTAAATGATGAGTATTTGCAAGGGATGCGTGACTTAACCGCACTCCTTGCTTCTTTTTTGCAAGGTATTGTGAAATAGAAAGGATATCTTGGATTATTTTACAAAAGTCCGTATTCAACGAAATGGGGACGGGGGCTATATCGTTGATTTTTTATTCCGATGGTTATCCTGTTGAGTATGGTAAAATCAAGATAGAAATAAGGATTGAATATAAAACAAGATGTATTGAAACAGGGAAAGGAGAATCGGATTATGGAAATAGTAATTGGTCTTATTAGTGGCATCTTTATAGGATTTATGGTTGGCAGATCTATAGCAAATGCAAAATCGAGGGTTGAGGTGCAAAGTGCTAAGGACGATGCTAAAAGGGCTTATAACGAAATTGAAATTGCTTACGAAAAACATAAGGCTACATCTGATGAAAGACTGAAGGCATTTGAAAAAAGGGATAGAGATACGGAAAATGAAATTGTGTCGCTTAAAATGGATCTTTTGGAAAGGGAGAAACAATCGGCTTCCATAAGCGGCGAATTGGCAATGGCCAGAGCAAACTATAGCGCTGCAAGTAAAACAATAGAGGAAAAGAATAGAGACATAGTAAAAAGCAATGAAGACTTGGAGTCGCTGAAAACAGATTTTCAAAAGAACAATAGGGATTTTGCTATTGCAGAGGCATACAACGAAGCGCTTAAAGAAAAACTTGAAACCCAAAAGGCTGAAATCGAAGAAATCGGCAATAAATTCAATGCGGAATTTGAGAATATTGCAAACAAGATATTTGAAACTAAAACCGAAAAATTTACCCAGCTGAATAAAACAAACATGAAGACCATACTTGACCCATTGGGTCAAAATATAGAGGACTTCAAGAAGCAGGTGAATGATGTATACAGCAGCGAGTCGAAGGAAAGGTTTTCCTTGGGGGAAAAGGTCAAGGAGCTGGCTAAGCTTAATCAAGTGATAAGCGAAGAGGCCAGGAATTTGACGAGGGCGCTAAAGGGTGAAGCGAAAACCCAGGGATGCTGGGGCGAGATGATTCTGGAAAGTATACTGGAGCGCTCAGGTCTTCGTAAAAACGAGCAATATTTTATGGAAATGGAACTGAAGGATGAAAAAGGCAATGCTCTCAAGTCCGATTCTGAAGGAAAGAAAATGCGCCCTGATGCTGTAATTAAATACCCCGATAGCAGGAATGTTATCATCGATTCGAAGGTTTCGCTGAATGCGTATACACGCTACAATACTGCTGAGGATGCCGATGTCCAGAAGCTAGAACTTGATGCCCATGTTAGGGCTATAAGAAACCATATAGTTTCACTAAGCACAAAGGGATACGACGACTATGACAAATCCCTGGACTTTGTAATGATGTTTGTTCCAAGTGAGCCGGCCTACATAGCCGCTTTGGAAGGGGATCCCGAATTGTGGAATTTTGCCTATGACAAGAGAATACTGCTCATTAATCCAACAAACCTGATTACCACGCTGAAAATAATAGTCGATCTTTGGAAACGCGAGTATCAGAATAGGAACGCGCTAGAGATTGCGGATCGAGGAGCAAAGCTTTACGACAAATTTGTGGGCTTTGTGGACAACTTGGAATTGGTGGGTAAATCTATAGACAAGGCGCAGGATAGATATCAAGATGCTTACAAGCAATTGTATACGGGCAATGACAATCTGGTGCGTCAAACTACGAAGCTTAAAGAATTGGGACTAAAGACAAAAAAAGAATTACCGGAGGGGCTGGTCAATTATTCTGAAAACAGAGAGCGGCCACTTCGCGTTGCGGAAAGCGCTGAATGATTTGCAAATATATGGAGGATTAATATTATGGGGATTTTAGATGCTTTGTTTAGTAATAATGGGAATATAGGAAAAGGATTTGAATTTTTCACAAAGGGTAATAGCTATGCGGTAGCGTATAACGCTGCGGGAGAGGTTGTTGCATATACAACGGCCTTAAGTGCCGGCAAACAGATTGTGGAAAAGTATATTGAAGGTGCTGGGATTGATGAAACTTTTATTAGATATGAAGAAGAATTTTATAGAAGCAAGGACGGATTTATTGAGAAAAATGGAGACAGACAAATTTGCATAGTAGACAAGGAATTGATGCTGAAAAAAGATGTTGAGGAATTAATGGAAAAAGTAGAGCTGATTCCGGACAGAACTAATAGATGGATGAATGGACTAGATAAATATACAAAAAAATAATATATAGATATAAATCAACGATATAGCCCCCGTCCCCATTTTGTTGATTTTATTATTTTTATATGCTTTTGAAGATGCTAAGGTCATCCCAAACAAGGAGTGTTGAGTTGGAGGGTGTTCCTTCAAAGCTATCGATGAAATCCTTATAGAATCTCGCGCCTAAATGGGTGTATATTCTTTCAGCACGGTCATTTCCTTTAACAATGCAAATGGCCATTTTTTTATATTCGCTTTTGCATGCATATTCGCCGATTTTAAGAACAAGCGCCTTGCCGATTCCTTTGCCTTGCGCGGACTTTTTTATGTGAAGGGAATCAAGCAGGATACAGTTTTCTAAATCGGTATATGGCTTATATGCCGAGAAACCGATAACTTGATTTTTTTCATCTAATGCAACAAAACCCCCATGGGAGATTGTATGTAAATATTTCAGCCATTTATCTCTTGAATGTTCATGCGTCATTCCATTTAAAAAGGAATCAGGCAATAAGTTTCGATATGTAATTTTCCAATTTTCGTTGTATATGTCTGCAATAGCAGGAACATCACTATCCTTTATTGGCCTAATAAGCATATGAATCCACCTCCCGGGCAGTCAATTATCTTTTAAAAGAGTCTGTTAAATACATATAAGAGCCCTTAATAAAAATATATATCCTAAGCATTGTTCTGTCAAACAATTCATTGCAAAGGACAAGGGTGTTTAAATATAAAGTATAATACTACATGGTTGCGTTGTGTACTCCATTTGTTTATGATAAAAACAGATGAGCAAACAGAAGGGGAAACAGATGGATTTTTTTAAGATATTGAAGGAAAAGAACAACATAATATTGAATGATGGCCAGAGGAAAGTGGCAAGCCATAAAGACGGGCCAATACTTGCCATAGCGGTTCCCGGTTCGGGGAAGACGACAACAATGATGTGCCGCACCGGATTTCTTGTTGAGAAACACGGGGTAGACCCGCGAAGGATTCTTTCGGTTACCTTCAGCAGAGCTTCTGCCATTGATATGAAGAATCGTTATTCTACAATATTTTCACGCAGTCAACGCGAACCGGAGTTTTCAACAATTCATAGCTTTGCAAACAGATGTATAAACAGGTTTGACGGTGAGAGGTTGAGGTCGGTAAGTATCATGGGAACCCGGGGGTTTCCTTCACAGGAAAAACTGGTTGGATCCGCATTCAAAGCAATTAATAAATATGCAGACTCCGAAAAAGTCAAAGAAACAGCAGTATTGATTGGATACACTAAAAACTCAATGCTTGATAATGAAGAAATTTTGGGACTCAACAAGCAGATTGAGAGCTTCGATAAAGTACTCGAATGCTACGAGAATTTGAAGATTGAAAACAGTCTTATTGATTTTGACGACATGCTTCAAATGGCCCATAAGCTACTTAAGGATAGTCCGGAGTGCCTGAGGTTTTATCAGGATGCCTATGACTACTATCAGATAGATGAGGCGCAGGATACCTCAAAGCTGCAGCATGAGATATTCAGCCTGCTCGCAAGCCGGTCGGAGAATCTGCTGATGTGCGGGGACGAGGATCAGAGCATCTACGGCTGGAGAGGAGCCGCTCCGGGCTACATGCTTGAATTCGGGAGACGCCACACGGGGGCGGCTATAACGAGGCTTGAGAAGAATTATCGCTCGACGAAACATATAGTGCGCGCGATGAATAAGGTTATTAGCATAAACGAGAATAGATACGAAAAGACCATGACAACAGACAACGAAGAAGGGGAACCCGTAAGAATAGAAATTCCGGAATCCGTGCTTGAGCAAAACAGACTAATAGCAAAAGAGTTGGATTCGCTCAATGATGGTGAAACAGCAGCTGTGATTTATCGCCGTAACCGCTCTGGATTTTTGATGGCTCATGAGCTTTGGATGAGCAATATACCCTTTAATATAGAAAAAAGCCGTATAAACGAATTCTTCTTGAAAAGTGTTTTCAAGGATGTAACATCCTTTTGCAAGCTTGTAGACAATCCCTTGGATATAAAATCTTTTAGGCAGATTTATCATAAGATGGGGCTTTTTATAAACAAGGGGAGCATGGAAAGCCTTGTTCAAAACGGAGGTTTAACAGAGTCAAACATACGAAATTCGGTTTCTGGAAAGCAAAACATAGAAAGATTCAATAAAAGATTGCAGGAAATTAGGCGATTAAAACACATGCCGGTTCGAAATTTATTTGAGGAATTAGAGGATGGCTGGGGCTATGCGGATTATCTCGATGATGCAGGCGATGCATACGGCTATAGTAAAAACTCTAGTAAGGCCATGTTCAACATAATGAAGGATATGATTGTAGGGAATGAAACGCCGATTCAGTATTGCAATCGTCTCAGAAACTTTTGGACAGCCATTGCAAATATGGATGAAAGTGCCAGTGTTAGCCTGTCCGCCGTGCATTCAGTTAAGGGGCTTGAGTTTGACAGTGTCTATGTAATAGACCTAGTGGAAGACGAGTTCCCATTCCATGCGGCGACAAATGGAAGCGGACTTTCGGGGGGATCCTTGGAAGAGGAGCGATGCCTCTTCTATGTGGCAGGAACGAGGGCAAAGAGCAGGTTGTGCCTTTTGTCGCCAAGAAATTTTTATGGTGAAAATGATGCTGCTCCGTCTGAGTTTCTTATTGAAACAGGAATCGCATTGCCAAAAAAAAAGAAAAAAGCTATTAAAATAAGCAATGCAGAGAAACATCATCCTGAGACAGAAAGAATATCTATTGTAAAATCTGCCGGAGCATTTTATGGAAATGCCAAGGCTGAAGCGAATGATTTAGATGAGTTATACAAGAGGTCGGCTCTGAAACGAGTGCCGGAGCCCGGAATGAAGTTTGTTGCAGCAAGGGATGAATTGAAAACGGGAAAGAGAGTTTTGGTGAATAAGTTCGGTCCGGGCATAATTAAGAAAGTAGACAATTTGAAAGACAAGGTTTCCATAAGAATTGACGGTAAAACTAAGGCTTTCAGAATCAGCATCGTATTGCAAAATAGACTTATTCAGCTTGAAGAGGAATAAGCGCGTGTTTAAACCAATTACTAACAAGAACACAATGCGCATGGATATTTAAGGCGTTGTGAAATGTGTAAGTAGTCAGGTCAATGACATTTAATGAAATTGGTACAAATTGAAAGAGGCCCGGAACTACCGGAGCCTCTTTCCTATTTAAAAATTATGCATCAAGGAGTGCCATTATTTGGTTGACGTCTTTGTCTCCCCTGCCGGAAAGGTTCATTATGATGATATTGTCCGAGGGAAGGCTTTTCGCGAGCTTTATGGTGTATGCTACGGCGTGTGAGCTTTCAAGGGCGGGTATGATGCCCTCTGTCTGAGACAATATGGCAAAGGCTTCAAGAGCTTCGGCGTCTGTTGCCGATTCGTATTTAGCCCTGCCGGAATCTTTGTAGAAGCTGTGTTCCGGGCCTACGCCTGGATAATCAAGTCCGGCGGCTATTGAATGAACTGGAAGGGGTACGCCGTATTCGTCCTGCAGGTTGTAGCATTTGAATCCGTGTATCAGACCGGGTATGCCCTTTGTAAGTGTGGCGGCATGATCGGGAGTGTCGAGACCCTTTCCGGCAGGTTCAACGCCCACCATTTTAACTGAAGCGTCATCATGGAATGGGCTGAAGAGTCCTATTGCATTGCTTCCTCCTCCAACGCAGGCGACTATATAGTCAGGCAAACGGTTTTCCTTTTCGATTATTTGTCTTCGCGCCTCTTTCCCTATAATGCTCTGGAACTCCCTAACCATTACAGGATAGGGATGGGGGCCGACTGCAGAACCAAGAAGGTAGAAGGTTGTGTCGGCATTTTCTACAAAATCATTTAGGGCCGCATCTACTGCCTCTTTTAGTGTGCCGTCGCCGTCAGTGACCGGAACGACTTTTGCGCCCAGGAGCTTCATGCGATAGACATTAAGTGATTGGCGCTTGATGTCTTTTTCGCCCATGTATATTATGCAGTCCATTCCGAAAAGAGCGCAGACTGTAGCAGCAGCGACGCCATGTTGTCCTGCGCCTGTTTCGGCTATGATTCTTTTTTTGCCCATTCGTTTGGCAAGAAGGGCCTGTCCGATTGCATTGTTTATTTTGTGTGCGCCCGTGTGGTTCAGGTCCTCGCGCTTTAAATATATTTTTGCTCCGCCTGCTTTTTGGGTTAGGTTTTCAGCATAGTACAGGGGGTTTTCCCGGCCTATGTATTCCTTTTGGTAGTATGCAAGTTCTTCCTGAAAGTCCGGATCGTCTACGTATGTGAAGAAAGAGTCTTCGAGTTCCTTTAGGACTGCTTCCAGGGGCTCGGGGACAATGGCGCCTCCGTAATTTCCGAAATATCCGTTTCTGTTTTTCATTTCATATCCTCCATAGATGTTGTTTTTTAATGTTTATGCCGTCGTTTTCATGCGGTATTCTACGCCACGCAGGTTCCATAATGAATTCCCCCTTTGCAAAAAATAAGAAAGCCCTCTGCAGCAAAAGCTACAGAGGGCGTATTAACGCGGTACCACCTCGTGTCGACCGGAAAAGGTTCCGATTCTCTTATCGGATACGGGCTTGGCCGATATCCTATCTCTCTAACGGGAGAATCCCGTGTTGCATACTATCACTTTCGTGGGTTCAGCGCCAGCTCATGAGTCCATTCGGTATGTTTCGCGATGTCGGGTTTCCACCTGTTCCCGGCTCTCTACAATCGGTCTGCAAACTTACTCGTCTCAATCAATGCTTTAATGGATTAAGTTATTGTAATTGATTTTATAAAAAATTTAAAGCAGTGTCAAGGGATTTTTAAATATTAACAAAAAAAATGGTGGTTGCCCGCAATAAAACTGTGCAAGCATGGTATTAAATTGGAATACTGATATAATTAATAAAAAAAGAAATGGAGCGAAAGCTATGAGTATTGCCATAAGGGATGCATTAAAATTGAAACATCTGACAGCATTCAGGCAAATTGCAGGGGCAGAAGGCCTGGACCGAGTTATAGAGGCGGTCGGAATACTTGAGCATGAAATTCATTCTGGAATGGAGGGCTCTTTTTATAAAATTACAAAGATATGATGGGCTTTGATAGAAGTCTGATATATAGTGAAACCATAAGGAGGATGCCATGATTGGAATCAAAGAAATAGAAAGCGCGTATGAAAGAATAGAGCCACTGATTACCAAGACAGAACTTGAAAAAAGCCTGCATCTCAGCTCGGAGGAAACAGAGGTTTTCATGAAGCTGGAATGCCACCAGAGAATCGCAAGAAGCTATAAGATAAGGGGTGTGCTGAGCAAGCTGCTTTCATTAACGGATAAAGAACTGCGTCAGGGAGTTACTGCTGTTTCATCGGGAAACCATGGAGCTGCGCTTGCGTACGGGGGGAGCCTTCTCGGTGTAAAAAAGGTTGAAATCTTTGTTCCGGAGACCACGCCTCTTCCAAAGGTGCAGAAGATGGAAAGATTTGGTGCGAAGGTTCGCATGGTGGGCAAGAATTTCGATGAGGCCCACCATGTGGCGGAAGAGAAGATTCTTGAAACGGGACTTATAGAGGTAAGTCCCTACGAGGATCCTGTGGCTCTTGCTGGGCAGGGTACGGTTGCACTTGAGATTTTGCGTCAGAATCCCCTAATCGACACATTGGTCGTTCCCATAGGGGGAGGCGGGCTGATATGCGGAATTGGTGCATATGCAAAGGCGTTTAATCCCGATATTCGCATAATAGGGGTGCAGACCGAGGCGTGCCCGGCAATGGTGGATTCAATGCGGGACAATGTTTGCCATGAATACTACGAATCGAAGGAAAGCGTTTGCGGCGCGCTCATAGGAGGCGTTGGCAGGCTCCCGTTCAGTATGGCTTCAAGTTGCATAGATGAAGTGATTATTGTTTCCGAAGAGACAATTAAAAGGGCTACATTTCTTATGATGAAGAATGAGAGAATAATGTGTGAGCCATCTAGCGCAATTTGCTATGGGGCATTTATTGATAACAGGGGAATTTTTGAAGGTAGAAAAACTGCGCTTGTGATTTCCGGAGGGAATATTTCCTGGGAAATGACAAGGCAGATTATAGGTGTTTACGACAAGGAGGAACGTCATGTTCAAGGTTAGGGTTTTGAATCAGGAGAATATAAAGAAGGTACTTGATATGAGCTCTGTAATAGATGCCGTGGAGAGAGTTTATGTATTGAAGCATCAAAAGAAGGCAGATGTGTTTCCAATGGTATTCCATGAATTTGAAAGAGGCGTTGCCGACATGGACATAAAGTCGGGCTATCTTAAGGAAGCGGACATCTTTGGGCTTAAGCTTGTGTCGTGGTTCGGTGAAAACGGAAAGAAGAATCTTCCGGCCCTCATAGGTACAACCCTTGTATTTGATGGAAAAACGGGTGTCCCCGTGGGGCTCCTAAGCGCAGAACATGTAACGGGAATGAGAACGGGCGCGGCTGGCGCGATAGGAGCCAAATATCTGGCTAGAAAAAATTCAGAGAGTCTTCTGATGGTGGGCACGGGACATCAGGCTCTGTTCCAGATTGGTGCTGTTTTGACTGCTCTTCCGGGAATAAGGAAGGTCATGGTTCACAGCCCGAGGACGAAGGGGAAAGCTGAAAAATTCTGCGAGGGAGTAGAGGAGAATCTTAGAAGCATGTTTCCGGGTATTTCATTCCAAGCGACCTTCGAGGCGGTCAATAATCTTGAGTCGGCTGTAGGAGTAAGCGACATCATAATAACGGCAACTCCGTCTAGGAAACCAATGATTCTTAGGGAATGGGTTAAACCGGGAACCCACATTAGCTGCATAGGGGCGGACATGGAAGGAAAGCAGGAGATTGACGAGAGCCTCTATGAGATTGCAAGGGTCTTTGTCGACGACTTCAATCAGGCGGCGGCGGTGGGCGAGACGGCGACGGCGGTTGCCAAGGGAATAGTCAACATTGAAAATCCTCTGCTGGAGATAGGGGAAGTCATTTCAGGTGAAACAGAGGGACGACTTAGTGAGGATGACATAACCATTTTTGATTCGACGGGCATAGCGCTTCAGGATCTGATGGTTTCAAAATTGGCGTTGGATAAGGCAAAATTGCTTGGAATAGGCGATATTATAGATTTGTAGAAAAAGGGAGGAAGCAAAAATGAAAATCAAGGATTTTGGTGTGGAGATGTGGATGAACAAATATGAGGATTTCTGCGAAGTGAACATGGCAGAGACCTGTGTGCAATCATTTGTAGTTGAAGAGCTCATCGAGCTTTCAGGAGAGCCGAAGGAAAAGGTTGTTGAAGACATAATGAAAATGCATCTTACCTATGGTGCGATACTAGGCTCAGACCGTTTGCGAAATGAAATAGCGGGTCTTTATGAGACTGCGAAGATTGATAATATTGTTACCACCCATGGGGCAATAGGCGCGAATAATCTTGTGCTGACTTCCCTGGTGGAACCGGGAGACAAGGTGATTTCGGTGCTTCCGACCTACCAGCAGATGTATTCCATTCCGGAAGCCATAGGAGCAGAGGTGTCGATACTCCAGCTTAGAGAGGAGAATGGATTCCTTCCCGACCTAAATGAACTCGAAGCGTTGGCGGAGGGCGGAGTCAAGCTTATTTGCATAAACAATCCTAACAATCCGACAGGCGCATTGATGGATGAGGCTTTTCTAAAGGAAATAGTTGCCATAGCTGAAAAGGCTGGGGCGTATATCTTGGCTGACGAGGTTTACCGCGGCCTTAACCATGAAGGGAATCCCTTTATGACATCTGTATTCGATCTTTACGAAAAAGGAATCAGCACTGGGAGCATGTCCAAAACATTTTCTATGGCTGGGATTAGAACTGGCTGGATATGCGCACCAAAAGATGTTATGGATGAGGTGTTAAAGCATCGCGATTATAATACAATCAGCTGCGGAATGATTGATGAATATCTTGCCGCATTGGCTCTTGAAAATAAGGATAAGATTATTGAAAGGAACTTGAAGATTGTAAGGGAAAACAAGAAAATGCTTTCTGATTGGGTTTCCAAAGAGGAGAAAATAAGCTATGTAGAGCCGAAGGCCGGAACGACCGCTTTTTTGAAATACGATTTGGACATGGATTCAGAAATCTTTTGCAAACGATTGCTTGATGAAACAGGTGTAATTTTACTTCCCGGAAATGTGATGCAGATGGAGGGATATATTAGGATAGGATATGCGAACGACCCTGTCATTATAGCTGAGGGGCTGAGGAGGATATCAGAATTTGTGAAATCGCTTTAAAAAACGGTTCTTTCGGACCTTTTCAGATTGAAACTCTTGAATAAAAAAGCCGGCTCAGTTGGAGCCGGCTTTGCTTTTGGTTACATTTCGCGTTTCCAGAACTTGGGCGACATAAGGGCTATTACAGTGAAGAGCTCCAGCCTTCCAATCAGCATTAAGAATGAAAGAAGCAGCTTGCTTAAAACGGAAAACTCAGAATAGGTGTGTGTCGGACCAACGAAACCAAATCCCGGACCTATGTTTCCTAGGGTTGCGGCAACGGCGCTTGTCGCACCCAAAAAATCTATTCCCTCGAGTGAGATTGCAACCGATCCAAGTATGAATATAAGCATGTAAAGCATGAAGAAACTTGATATGTTAAGGAGTGTGTCTTCCGCTATCGGATTGTCACCGAACTTGACAGACACTATTGCGCGTGGGTGCAAGATCTTGGTAAGCTCCCTTTTGATTAGCTTTATCAGTGCAAGAATACGAACAACTTTGATTGAACCGCCTGTCGACCCTGCGCATCCCCCAACGAACATCAGCATGAAAATGATGCTTCTTGAGAAGGCTGACCATTTTTCATAGTCGAAGGTGGTGTATCCTGTAGTGGTCATTATTGAGCTTGCCTGAAACAGTGAGTGCGTGAAGGATTCAAACCAATTGTGATATATATGGAAATTGTTGTCGATTGTTATTGCAAGAACGCATACGGCTAAGATTCCAAGATAGAATTTCAGCTCTGTGTTTTTTATGACATCTCTCCACTTTCCCTTGAAAAGGCTGTAGTAGAGTGCAAAGTTTGTACCCGCCATTATCATGAAAACAGATATGACATTAAAAATGTATGGGCTGTTAAAGGCGCCTATGCTTGAGTTTCTTGTCGAGAAGCCTCCAGTTCCAAGTGTTCCGAAGGTATGGACGGCGGATTCAAATACCGACATGCCTCCAAGCATTAGAAGCAGGAATTCTGCGAGAGATATTACGATGTACGCCGTGTAGAGTATCTTGGCGGTTTCCATTATTCTTGGGGCAATCTTGTCGGCTACCGGTCCGGGACTCTCCGCCTTGAACACATGGAAGACTCCTGTGCCCATTATTGGAAGAATAGCAACCGCGACAACCAGTATTCCCATGCCTCCAATCCAGTGGGTGAAGGAACGCCAAAAGAGGATCCCCATTGGGAGCACCTCTATATCATTTATTATGGTGGCGCCTGTCGTGGTGAAACCTGATACGGTTTCAAAAAAAGCGTCTACATAATTGGGTATGCATCCGGATATGTAGAAGGGAAGGGCCCCTAAAAGGGAAGCGAAAAGCCAACCAAAAGTTACTATGGCGAGGCTTTCCTTTACCTTGAGCATTTTGCTTTTTAATGGGATCCTAGTCAAAGCAAAACCAATTAATGCTGTTATGGCTATACTTATAAGAAAGGGGATGGTGTCGCTTTGTTGGTGAGCTACTGAAATAAGAAGAGGCGTAACCATTCCTAGTGCTATTATTAGCAATAAATATCCCAATACTTTGAATACCATTCTATGATTCATTATCGGCCGTCCTTTAAGGGGAAGAAAGAGTCGAGTTTTGTTACCTCGGACATGAGAGAGAAGACTACAATCCTGTCTCCTGCTTGTATGATTGAATTTCCATTTGGAATGAGGACCTTGCCGTCGTGTACTATCGCTCCGATTATGATGCCTTTTGGAAGATTAAGATTCATTATCGGTTGCTTAAGAAACTTCCAGCTTTTAGAGGCTATAATTTCGCTTACCTCGGCCTGTCCATCAAGAAGTAGGGAGACTGAAACTACCTTGCCGCCCCTGATGTATTTGAGTATGTCGCTTGCAGTTATGTTGACAGGATTTATGGCTAGGTCTATTCCAAGTTTTTCGATTATATGCACATAGCTCTGTCTTGAAATTTTTGCAATTACCTTTCCTATATTAAGCTGTTTTGCCCTCAGAGACATGAACAGGTTTTCCTCGTCGTAGCCGGTGACCCCTATGAAAGCGTTCATATCGGAAAGATCTTCCTCTTCAAGGAGGTTGGCTTCTGTTCCATTTCCGTGGATTACCAAGACATTGTCGTTAAGTTGGTCTGCGAGTTCCTTGCAACGTTCAAGATTGGCTTCTATAATCTTGACGCTAATATTTTTTTTGAAAGGCGTTCGGCCAGATAGTAACCTATCTTTCCTCCGCCTAGAATCATGACCTTCTTAATAGCCTTGTTTCCTATTGGTTCCTGAAGGTTCTTGGCTATGCTTTCTATTTTGTTCTTTTGCCCTATTACATATATTATATCGTTTTCCTTTAGAATAGTTCCCCCGTGCGGAACAATAATCTGACCATCTCGCGATATGGCGACTATGAGCAGCCCGTCCATGTAGCTAAGTTCGCTGACGCTTTTATTTGCGTAAGCGGGAATATTTTTAATATTGAAGTTGACAAGAGAGACCTTTCCCATTGCGTAGTTGCCGAAGTAGAATGTATAGCTTTCCATCAGATACCTGAGTATCTCGTTGGCGGTTGCAAGGTCGGGGTTTACCACATGGTCTATGCCGTATGTTTTTCTTGCAGCCGAGTTTCTTGGCCATGGAGCTGATTAGTATGTTCGTTTCGTCGTTGCTTGTTACAGCAATAGCCAGATCGTAGGATGAAATATTGAGCTTTTCGAGAATTTCCTTTCTCGCTCCGTTGGCATTTATGGTCAATACATCCATATGGTCTTTCAGTTTGCCGAGGACTACCGGATTGCTGTCCATTATGGCGACATGCATGTTATTGCTAAGCATCGAAGTCGCAAGTTTTGTGCCGAGTTTTCCGGCTCCTATAATAATTATTTTCATAAGGCACCAACCTTTTTAGTCTTTATAAATTGAAAGATATGCAAAAAAAATGGAAAGTTATCGTAATTTAACCTTCCTTTTCAAATATATCATAACTATAACAAAGAGTTATATCTATATAAAGGATTTGTGGGAATTTGACCGTGATTTTCAAAAGAAGCGATTGTAATTGCATAAATTGTAGTATTAATCATGAAAAACTATAATAGGGTTTGACGGCAAATCGAATATTGTGGAAAAGTGAATAAAAGAGATGGAGTCTGTGGAGAAAACCGATTATTTTTCGATTCCTCCACAGGCTTTTATGATGTTCATCATTTCCATAGGGTTTTGAATTATATATTCGGGCTCCATAGCCTTGAGCTTTTCATAGCCTGCTATGGTCCATGCAACAAGTACGAAGGGGACTCCTGCGTTTTTTGCGGCAAGCAGGTCGTGCCTGCTATCTCCTACGAATATGGTATTCTCTGTGTTGGAATCCAAGTGTTTCATAGCCTTTAAAAGTCCTTCAGGATGAGGCTTGCTGTTTTCGACATCGTATTTTGAAAGCACTATGCTGAAATACTTTGATAAGCCAAATTTTTCAAGACCGTGGCGTATTCCATCTGTTCCCTTGCTTGAAACTATTCCAATTGCAAGTCCTTTATGGTGAAGAGCCTCTAACATTTCACGAACTCCGACGAACTCCTTAGTAAGATCGTCTCTGCGGCTGTTGTACAATTCGCGGTAGAGAGTGAAGAATTCCGAGTAGTTTGATTTTAATTCATCACCGCTTAGGCCGTATATTTGGGCCATTTGGTCTTTTAGCGGTTTACCGAGCATATCGTCGAAGTCTTTTGCAGTAAGCTCCTTTCCTGCGTATTTTATTGATATTTCGTTTAGTGTAAGTTTGATGATTTCGTTTGTGTTTACTAGTGTGCCGTCGAAATCGAAAAGAATTGTTTTAATCATTTAATCAGGCCTCCTTTGTGCATCAAGAATATTATACATGAAAGCGGATGTTTACAAAAGAAAAGGATTGTTAAGCGTGAAAACCAATTGGGTATCAATTAGAAAAGTTCGATAATATTATTTGATGCGGAGGGAAAAGATGACGGATCTATACAGAAAGCATTTCATGAAGCAGAAGATGATGGAAAGGGTTATTTTTGCGCTTTCGCCGGCTGCAATAGGGGCGGTTTGGTTTTTTGGCTTAAGGAGTTTGCTTCTTATAGGTATTTCCGTTTTATTTGCCTGCCTTGTCGAATGGTTTTTCGTTCGCAATAAGGGAGGGAAGATATCCGAGGCCGCGCTGGTGACCGGGCTTATATTTGCTCTTTCTCTTCCACCCAAAACGCCGTTTTGGATTGCGGCAGTAGGGATTTCGTTTGGGATAGCTTTCGGGAAAATGGTATTCGGGGGCTTCGGAACAAATCTTTTTAACCCTGCAATAGCAGGGCGCGCATTTGTATACATATCCTTCTCAAAGCCATTAAACGCAGAGTGGACCGGAGTGGCGCAGGGCAGTTTTGGCGGTTTTTCGTCATACTTGGGAGCGAATATTCAAGGGGTTTCAACAGCTACGCCGCTTGCTCTCTTCAAGAATGCGGGGGAAATGCTTCCGCATTCTAAGCTTATATTAGGAAATATTGCAGGTTCCATGGGTGAAACAAGCGCAATCCTTATTCTGATTGGGGCGGTATATCTTCTTAAGACAAGGGTGGCTGACTGGAGACTGATGGCAGGAATGGCGGGCGGATTTGTTGCGCTGTCGTCTGTTCTAAGTCTGATGCAACCTGAAATTGTAGCAAATCCATTATATGGGGTGCTTTCGGGTTCGTTTCTTTTTACAATGGTGTTTATAATAACTGAACCGATTTCGGCGCCCAAAACACCAAAGGGCAAGCTTATATACGGATTCCTGATAGGATCGATTGTGGTAATAATCAGGGGATACGGCCTTTTTTCAGAGGGAACAACCTTTGCGATACTTATTGGAAACACGTTCGGTCCCCTTATAGATGAAGGGGTGCGTTATTTTGAAAAAAGAGCAGAGAAGGTGATAGCCTCATGACGGAAGGAAGGGATAAAGCAAAAAGGCCATTGCAGGAAACATATTACTATCCAGTGATTTTCATGGTGGTTGTGACAGTGGTTTTCATATCGGTCTTGGCATATCTAAATGACTCTACAAGGGAAACAATCAAGAGAGCCGGCGAAATTAAAGAGAGGGAAAGCATATTGTATGTCCTCGGGATAGAGAATGACTCTTCGTTTGACGGTATTTTGGCTGCATATGACGAGCAGGTTATAGAAGAGGATTACGGGTATGTTGCCCAAAAAACAGGTGATGTGGCGTTATTCTTTAGCGGAAGCGGACTTTGGGGCGAGATGGAGGGCTTCATTTCGATTTCCGGAGACATGAAAACCTTGGAGGGCTTGACCTTTACCACGCATAGCGAAACCCCAGGCTTGGGGGGGCGCATTGACGAGTTGTGGTTCAGGGAGCAATTCAGAGGAGTCGCGCTGGACGTTGCGGAAGGCGGTCCACTTGTATACAGACCGGAGCCGGGAGGCAATGTTGACGCTATTTCAGGGGCAACAGCTACTTCAAAAGCCGTGCTTAAAATACTTAATCCATTTTTAAGAGATAAGATTGATGAATTGAAGGGAGGCGAGTAAAATGGCCAAGCTTAAGGCAAGGGATGTTTTCATAATGGGAATATGGAAGGAAAACCCTGTGGTGGTACAGGTTTTGGGAATCTGTTCCGCACTGGCTGTAACAAATAGGATGAGCAATGCTTTTGTCATGGGTGTTGGGTTGATATTTGTGACGGCTTTTTCCGAGCTGACTGTATCACTTTTAAGGAGATACACTCCAAAGCATATACGCATGATGGTTCAAGTTTTAATAATTTCCGCTTTTGTAATAATAGTGGACATCTATCTTAAGGCCTACTTGCCGACAGTAAGCAAGGCCCTTGGTCCATATGTGGGGCTTATCATAACCAATTGCATCATAATGGGTAGGTGCGAGGTGTTTGCCCAGAAGAACAGGCCGGTGATATCATTTCTTGACGGAATTTTCAATGGAATAGGTTACACTGCGGTGTTGCTTATAGTGGCTTTCGCAAGAGAGCTTCTTGGGTTTGGAACACTTTTCGGGATACCTGTGATGGGGTCCGGATGGACTAACTGGGTCATAATGATAATGCCGCCGGGAGCCTTCTTCATGCTTGCGCTGGTTGTTTGGGGGGTCAATACATTGAGGGACAGGCGGGAGATTTCCGAAAGTGCTGAGGAGGCGAAAGCGCGATGACTGAACTTAATCCTTTTGTTTTGTTTACGGCATCAATCTTTACAAGCAACATGATCTTAGCAAATTTTCTTGGAATGTGCTCCTTCATAGCTGTCTCCAAGGATATAAAGACATCCCTGGGATTGGGACAGGCGGTAACATTTGTGCTTACATTCACTACCGTAATAAATTATTTCCTATACAAGTATGTGCTCATACCGATGAATCTTGAGTATCTAAGATACATAGTATTCATAATAAGCATAGCGGCCTTTGTTCAATTGGTTGAGATGATTGTGGAAAGGCATTTGCCGGTCTTGCATCATGCGCTGGGAATTTTCCTTCCTCTGATAACGGTAAACTGCGCTATTTTGGGTGTTTCGCTTTTCATGGTGATACGCAGATACAGTTTCATCCAGTCCCTTGCATTCGGATTCGGTTCCGGTGTTGGGTGGACAATGGCGATTGTCGCATTGGCAGGTTTAAAGAAACGTCTGAACGAAAGCCGTGTCCCCAAGGGTCTTAGGGGGGGCGGAATAACATTAATAATAACCGGGCTCATGGCTCTCGGGTTCATGGGTTTTTCGGGTATGGTGCAGATATCTTGAGGGAGGGGATTCTATGAACGACATTGTATCTACGATTGCCATAATGTCCGGAATAACGGGATTCCTTGCTTTTCTTCTTACACTTGCCAAGAGGACCGTCGGTGATTATGGAATGGTTGACATTACAATAAACGGAAAGAAGAAGCTTGAGGTACGCGGAGGGGATACCCTTTTGTCGGCATTGTCCTCCGAAAAGATATTTATTCCATCGGCGTGCGGAGGCAAAGGGACCTGTGGGTATTGCAAGCTAAAGGTAATTGAAGGCGGGGGCGCAATACTTCCTATGGAGGAGGGCCTCATTTCAGTCGAGGAAATAGATGCGGGTGTGCGTCTTGCTTGCCAGATAAAGGTAAAGGAACCTATAAAGATTGAAATTCCGGAGGATCTATTCAACGTAAGAGAATACAAGGCTGTTGTCAGAAAAATCGAAGATATAACTCCTAAAATCAAGCATCTTGTACTCGATATCCTTGAGGGAGGAGAAATTGATTTCAAGCCGGGGCAGTATGTTCAGCTTGTGGCTCCTCCTTATGCAGAGAGTGACGAGTCGGTTCAGAGGGCATACTCAATAGCCTCCTGCCCTACTGACAAAAATTTCATAGAGCTCATAATAGGCTATGTGGAGGGAGGAGTATGTACGACCTACGTCCACAAGTACCTAAAGGAAGGAGACAGCGTTAGCTTCAACGGGCCTTTTGGAAATTTCTTTTACAAGGACAATGACAGGGAAATGATAATGGTGGCAGCAGGGACGGGCATGGCGCCAATACTTTCCATTCTAAGAGCCATGAAAAGCTCCGGGATAGAAAGAAGATGCTTATTCTTTTTCGGTGCAAAGAATAGGGACGACTTGTTTTTCATGGACAAGATGCAGAATCTTGAGGAGAGTTTATTCGATTTTGAATTCGTTCCGGCTCTTTCCAGAATCGGTCCGGAGGACGATTGGGAGGGTGAGCGGGGAAGAGTGACGGAGCCTCTTCTAAAACATCTTGAACATATTGAAAATAAGGAGGCATATCTTTGCGGGAGTCCCGTTATGATTGACGCAATAGTCAAGTTGCTAATTGAAAAGGGCATGGACGAGGAGCGTATCTATTACGACAAGTTCTAGAGAGGTCAGGTTCGTAGGGCATTCGAACTGTGATATAATGTCAATAGGAATCTTTTAAAGGAGGAAATTGATGAGCGTGCATATAGAAGCTAAAAAAGGGGATATAGCTGATACAGTACTTTTGCCAGGAGATCCGTTGAGAGCAAAATTCATAGCCGAAAATTTTTTTGAGGATGCCTTTTGCTATAACAAGGTAAGGGGCATGTACGGATACACCGGAACCTATAAGGGGAAAAGGATATCGGTACAGGGAACCGGCATGGGAATGCCGTCGCTTTCAATCTACGTCACAGAGTTGATAAATGAATATGGTGTGAAGAATTTAATAAGGGTGGGGTCCTGCGGATCCTACCAAGAAAATATAAAAGTCAGGGATGTTATTGTCGCTCAGGCCGCATCGTCTGATTCAAGCATGACTGATCGCTGGTTTGGAGGAATGAACTATGCCTCCTGCGCTGACTACGGGTTGCTTGAAAAGGCCGTCGAATCGGCGAGAAGAAATGGGATAAAAGTAAATGTTGGAAATATACTCAGCACAGACCTTTTCTACAAAGAAAATCCGGATGAGTGGAAGACATGGGCTGCGTTCGGCGTTTTGGGAGTGGAAATGGAGGCTGCTGCGCTTTATACTATAGCTGCGAGGCGTGGAACAAAGGCGCTTGCAATTCTGACAGTGAGTGACAGTATAGTTACGGGTGAGTCTACAACCGCTGAGGAGAGAGAGAAAACCTTTAGGGACATGATTGAGATAGCGCTTGGCATATTCGAATAAACAAGGGGGGGCTAGGATGAAAAAAACAAAAAGGGAAAAGGACGTGCTCGAGAGACTGAAAGAAAACTATGAAAGCCTAACAGGGAGCCAGATGGCCATAGGAAAATATATGATAGACCATATCGAGGAGGTTCCTTTCCTTTCTGCGATCGAATTGGGTGAAAGGGTCGGGTTTTCAGATGCTACAATAATCAGGTTCGCTAGATCCATAGGGTATGAAGGGTACAGCGACTTGAAGAACGCAATAATAGTGGAAACAAGGCAAATAGCCACCCCTGATGAGCGTGTTCTTAAAAGCCTTTCGGACCTTAAGGATTCAGGAGACATGGGACTTCAGGTTGCTGAGCGGGATTTGAATAATCTTAAGTCATTTATTCTTGAAATAAGCATCGAAAAGATAGAAAAGACTGTGGAGCTTATATATGCCTCGGATACGATATATTTTATTGGATTGCACGACGGTGCGCTGGCTATGGACTTTTTGCTTATGCATATGAGGCGGATGGGCTTCAAGGTTGTTTCAATAACCGAGGGAGGCCTCGAAAACATAGAGAAGCTGGGAGCAGTACATGAGGGAGACCTCTTGATTGCAGGAAGTTTTCCAAGGTATTCAAAGACTACTCTTAATGCCGTGCGGTTTGCGTCAGAAAAGGGTGCGGCAGTGATTTCAATCACAGACAGAGAGCTTTCTCCTATAGGAATAAAAAGCGACATTGCATTCGTAGTTGAAACTGACAATACAGGCTTTTTTAATTCACATATTGTTACGCTGGAGCTGTGCAACATACTCCTGATAAAGCTCCTAGAAAAGAACAAGGAATTTGTATACAGGAATCTTAAGGAAACAATAGAAGGGTTTGAAATGTTCGACATGTATTTATAATTAGGGAGCAAATCAAAGCTATTAATACAAAACATACAGATAAAGGCGGGCCGCGGGATGGTGCCGTCTTTTGTTGCGTTTGAAAGTGTTCAGAGAAAAAAACATATATAGTTTGCCCTTGATATTGTAAATACTACAACAATGAAATACAATGTAGTAACAACGACAACAACAACAACAATAACAACAACAACAACAATGACAACGAGATCGGGATTTCAAGGAGGCTGCCATGGCGAAAGCTGTTGGGATTACGGAAACTGTTTTAAGAGATGCCCATCAATCGCTCATTGCTACTAGAATGAGAACGGATGAGATGGAACCCATACTGAAAAAAATGGACGAAGCGGGCTACCACTCGATAGAAATGTGGGGAGGGGCTACCTTTGACGCAAGCATGCGCTTCCTTTCGGAGGATCCGTGGGACCGTTTGAATAAAATAAGGAGAATGGTTAAGAATACGAAGCTGCAGATGCTTCTACGCGGACAGAATATTCTGGGGTACAAGCACTACTCGGATGACATTGTGGAGGAGTTTGTAAAGAGAGCTGTTTACGGAGGCATAGATATAATAAGGATATTCGACGCATTGAACGATACGAGGAATATGAGGAAGGCTATGGAGACCGCTAAGGCAGAAAATGCACATGCTCAGGCGGCCATTTCATATACGGTAAGCCCGGTTCACACAACGGCAATGTATGTTGAATTGGCGAAGGAGATGGCTGAAATGGGAGCCGATTCAATATGTATAAAGGACATGGCGGGGCTGTTGACGCCCTACTGCGCATATGAATTGGTGAGAGCCATTAAAGAAGAGGTAAATCTGCCTTTGCAGGTTCATTCTCACGAAACAAGCGGGCTGGCTTCGATGACCTACCTAAAGGCAATCGAGGCTGGAGCCGACATAGTGGATACGGCAATTTCACCTTTTTCAAGGGGAACTAGCCAACCGCCCACGGAATCTATGGTGGCGACTCTGAGAGGGACGCAGTATGACACGGGGCTGAATATGGATAGGCTAAACTGCATAGCCGAGTACTTCAATCCCATAAAGGAAAGGTACATGAAAGAGGGGCTTCTCGACCCCAAGGTTCTTGAGGTAAATATAAAGGCCTTGGTCTATCAGGTGCCCGGAGGGATGCTGTCGAATCTAGTAAGTCAGCTGAAGATGCAAAACGCAATGAATAAGTTTGATGAGGTGCTAAAGGAAATTCCCAGGGTGAGGGAGGATCTCGGATATCCTCCGCTAGTTACACCTACGAGTCAAATAGTAGGTACCCAGGCCGTGTTCAATGTAATTATGGGAGAAAGATACAAGGTGATACCGAAAGAAGTGAAGGCATACGTCAAAGGCATGTACGGAAAACCGACCGTTGAAATAAGCGAGGAAATAAGAAGAAAAATAATAGGAAATGAAGAAATCATTACCTGTCGCCCGGCCGATTTGATTCCTCCGCAATACGAGGCAGCGAGGAATAAGATAAAAGCCTATATGGAGCAGGGAGAGGATGTTCTTTCCTATGCGCTTTTTCCGGAGGTGGCTATGGAGTATTTTAAGGAACGCAGGGCCCTGAAGTATGGATTGGACGATACAATCGGAGATCAGAGGGAAGGGGTCTATCCAGTTTGATGAAAGTTTGGAATGCAAAAGCATAAAACCTAGATTCTACGTCAACAATTTAAAAAACACCCTCAAAGCCATAATACATAAGGGTTTCTTCAAAATTCAACTTTCACCCATTAGGCGAAAGTAAATAGCACAAAAATATGTTGAATTACCTGCTTTTGACACTCCAGATGTGGTAAGATAATAGTAACAAAAGTAGTGAAAAGGGGTCTTGATTATGGTTAACAAAATTGATTTTAAAGTTAAGAATCTAACATCAAATGCGGGTCTTTTT